>JAUXMQ010000182.1 GCA_030623125.1 Acidimicrobiia bacterium | reverse complement strand
CCACAGTGGCGGAGTTCGCGGAGGCCGTTGGCCAACCCGTCAGCGAAATTGTGAGAGCTCTGCTCGAAAGGGGTGTGCCTGCCGGCGCCGGACAGCAGATGCCAGCCGAGTTGGTCGACCCGGTCGCAGAGAGTTTCGGATACATCATCGAGGTCGAGGCCGCACCCGAGCCATTGGCGGTGGCGGAGAGTCCCCAGTTCGATGACGATGAGTCAGACCTGGAGCCTCGCCCGGCGGTCGTAACGATCATGGGCCACGTTGACCATGGAAAGACGACCCTTCTCGACAAGATTCGCAAAGCCAACGTCGTCGATGGGGAACAGGGAGGCATAACCCAGCACATCGGTGCCTACCAGGTCGACGTCAGCGGTCATAGCGTGACTTTCATCGACACGCCGGGACACGAGGCGTTCACCGCCCTTCGCTCTCGTGGAGCCAACATCACCGACATTGTCGTGTTGGTTGTTGCTGCGGACGACGGGGTCATGCCCCAGACAGTCGAAGCCATCTCGCACGCCAAGGCGGCCGGAGTGAAGATGATTGTTGCTGTCAACAAGATGGATCTTCCAGGCGCGGATCCGCTTCGGGTGCGTACCGAGCTCACGAATCACGATATCGTCACCGAGGATCTAGGAGGCGATGTTCCCAGCGTCGAGCTTTCCGCCCTTTCCGGCGATGGCGTTGACGAGCTTCTGGAAGTCATCGACCTGATTGCCCAACTCGAGGAGTTCAGGGCCAACCCGAAGCCGAAAGCATCTGGGGTCGTTGTTGAAGCCCAACTCGAGCGTGGCCGTGGGCCGGTCGCGTCGGTGATCGTCCAGAGGGGGACACTCAGGCAGGGCGACTCGTTCGTTGCCGGTCCGGTGGCCGGTCGCGCCCGTGCCCTAATGAGTGACGAAGGAGACCAGATCGAGTCCGCGGGCCCGGCTGACCCGGTCCAGATCATGGGTTGGGAAGAGATCCCTGCTGCCGGTGACTACTTCGAGGTTGTGAAGAATGACAGAGAGGCTCGCAAACTGGCCGCTCAACGAAGTGAAGCCGTTCGGTCCCTGACTCATGTTGCTCCCAGCGCCCGAGATCGGCTCCAGGGCCTTCTCGAGTCGCTGCGAGACGAGGATGCGACTCTCAACGTAATCATCAAGGCTGACGCTCAGGGATCGCTGGAGGCTCTTCGCGAATCCATCAGCAAGATCGAACGCGAGGGTGGAAAGATTCAGATCATCCACACGGCCGTCGGAGGGATCAACCAAAACGACGTGACCCTCGCCGAGGTGACCGAGTCGGTGATCGTCGGTTTCAACGTCCGGCCTGAGCCCAAAGCGAGAAAACTGGCGGAGAACTCAGGTATTGAGATCCGGACCTACGGGATCATCTACGAGCTTCTCGAGGAGATCGAACAGCTTCTCGTCGGCCAACTTGCCCCCGATGAGGAGGAGCAGGTTCTCGGAACGGCGGAAGTGCGCGCGATATTCAAAGTTCCAAAGATGGGAACGGTCGCCGGTTGCTACGTGGTGGAAGGTGTCGTGCAGCGAGGCGCCAAGGCACGTCTACTGCGCGACGGGGTGGTCATCCACGACGGGGTGGTCTCATCGTTGCGACGGTTCAAGGACGACGTACGTGAGGTTGCATCCGGATTCGAATGTGGCATGGGCTTTGACGATTACCAGGACATCAAGGAAGGCGACAGCATCGAGGTCTATGTGATCCGTGAGGTCGCTCGCACCTGATGCGGGTTGCGGCCCTGCGGGTCGAGATTCATCTCCCAACGCCGCAGTCTTTGAAGGAGAAGAGGGGGGTTCTCCGTCCGGTGATCGAAGGAATGCGGCGTCTTGGCTCGTACAGCGTTGCGGAGGTCGACCATCACGATGTATGGCAGAGAGCGACCATCGGCGTGGCCGTTGTCGCCCCGGACGGGCGAGGTCTGGACATGCAAATATCGAAGCTTCGTCGCTACCTTGACTCCCGTTTCGAGATCGAAGTGATCGATGTGTTCATCAGCGAGTTGGAGAAGCCCGAGTGAGTGACAGGATGCTGAAGGTCAACTCCACGCTGCGTGAGGTGATTGCAGAGGAGATCGAGCGGATGAGCGACTCTCGTCTCGAGATGGTCTCCGTAACAGCCGTTGACACGGCTCCGAATCTGCGAAGTGCCGTTGTGTACATAGATGTCCTCGAGATCGAGAGTCATCAGCCGGCTTTGGATGCCCTGACCGGTGCGGCGAAGAGGCTGCAAGCTGTCGTCGGCAGCCAGGTGCGGATGAAGTACACGCCGCAACTGGAGTTCGCCATGGATCCCGGTGTGGTCGGTGGCGAGCAGATAGATGCCATTCTCCGCTCGCTTCGGGAGGAGGAATCGGAGAACAGTGAATAGCACCGAGGAGCTCAATGCAGCTGCCGAGGCGATCGCCACGACAGAAGAATTGGCACTCGCCTGTCATGTGGGGCCGGACGGTGACGCTCTCGGCTCGATGCTCGGCCTCGGAATCGCTGCGCGAAACGCCGGGAAGAGGGTCACTGCCAGCTTTGGCTCGCCGTTTGTCATGCCGCCGAATCTCGCTTTTCTCCCTTCCGGACTGCTGGTTGCCCCCGAAGACTTCCCGGCCACGCCCGAACTGATGGTGGTACTCGACGTGGGCTCGGCCGAACGTCTCGGTGAGTTGGCCTCAAACGCCTCAAAAGCCGCCAGCGTGATAGTCCTCGACCATCACGTAACAAATGAGGGATTTGGAGATATCTCGGTCGTCGACCCGAAGGCCGCGGCCACGGGAGAACTGGTGTTTGACCTCTTGGGGCTGCTGAATTGGCAGATCACGCCTGATGTGGCGAACTGTCTGCACACTGCCCTGGTGACCGACACGGGGCGATTTCTCTATGCGAATACGACTCCGCGAACGCTGGAGATCGCAGCGGTGCTTGTCGGCGCAGGCGCTCAACCGACCGAGATCGGCCGTCACGTATATGAGGAGAGTCCTTTCGGATACCTCAAGGTGGCAGCCGTAGCTCTGGGTCGCGCCGAACTCGATGTGGACGCCCGGTTTGTCTCAACCATTGTCACCCAGGCAGATCTGACGGCGGCCGGGATCGATTGGGGGGACATCGATAATCTCATCGACACCCTTCGTCTCGCAGAGGAAGCAGACGTCGCCACTCTGGTGAAAGTCCACAAAGACGGGCGCGTGAGAGTGAGCATGCGCTCGCGTGGAGACACCGATGTTGGGTCACTTGCGGTCGCGATGGGTGGAGGGGGCCATCGTCTGGCTGCCGGTTTCACGACAGAGGCCGATGCGGAAGCCGTTATACGACAGGTCCGGGAGGCCATGGAGGAGTATCGGTGACCGCGGGATTCCTCATCGTTGACAAGCCTCGGGGAATCACCTCCAACCGGGTCGTCGGAAAGGTGAGGAAAGCTACCGGGATCAAGAAGGTGGGTCATGCGGGAACCCTCGACCCGATGGCGACCGGAGCGTTGGTTCTGGCCTTGGGAAATGTGACGAGGCTGATCCGCTTTGTCCAGGATCAACCCAAGGAGTACCTGGCAACGGCCCAGTTTGGTGTCGCAACAGACACGCTCGATGCCGATGGAGCCGTGCTCTCCCGCGAGCCGATGGACTTCAAGCCAGATGAGCTCATGGATGTGGTGCCCAGGTTCACAGGCTCTATTCATCAAATCCCACCGATGGTGTCAGCACTCAAGAAGGACGGCCGTCGTCTGT
>JAUXMQ010000074.1 GCA_030623125.1 Acidimicrobiia bacterium | reverse complement strand
TGGCCCTGGGGAGCATCGGGACTGCCAACTACTCGCCCCACCACGCTCCTGCCGACGGAGACGACGTGCCCGGGTTGTCGGATACCGGGATCGACGCCTTCGCCGCGTCGTTCGAGGATGACCGTGAAGCCGATGTGATCATGATCTCGGGATCGGACCCCTATGAGACCAAGACCGTCCGTTTCACGACCTGGCAGCAACCGGGTGGAGCCAAGCTGATCTACGTCGACCCACGCAAGACGTTCACCGCCGCATACGCCATCAAGCACGGCGGTATTCACCTTCAGCTCAAGCCGGGAACGGACGTCGCCCTCTACAACGCCCTCGTCCGCGAGATCATCGACCAGGGTTGGGAAGACAAGGATTTCATAACCAAGTACGTGGCAAACCGCTCTGAGCTCGACGGTGAGACCAAGTGGCGCCGGCAGATGTTCGGGAGGTCCTTCGACGAGATCCGGGAGTACGTCTTCTCCAGGGAGGAGTTCACCCTCCAGGGCGCCGAGCGTGAAACCGGTGTGCCAGTCGACCAGATCCGCCAGACGGCGGCGATGCTCACCGGTGGTGGTAACGCCCGGCCCAAGTCGATGATCCTCTTCGAGAAAGGCCTTTACTGGTCACACAACTACGAGAACACTGCCGCCATCGGCAACCTCGGTGTGCTGATCGGCGCCACAGGCCGGCCCGGTCGCGCCACGGGGCGCATGGGTGGTCACCAGCGTGGCGGACAAAAGGCCGCCGGGTACCCGACTGACAAGTCACCACACTTCTACGAGGGCAACCAGGTGGAGATGGACACCGAGAGATGGCTGGTCGAGGGCAACACCCGATTCCGCTGGGCCGTCGGGACCAACTGGATCGGAGCGATGGGAGCTTCCCAGGCTCTGGCGCAACGAGTCAAGGAACTGGTGTCAATCGGACCGACCGTGAACTCGACCGATGTCGACATCGCCTACTCCCAGCTCGAGGCTCGCATCGACGAAGGCGGCATGGTGGTTGTCCACCAGGAGATCTATCCCAACGACTCCACTCAATACGCCGATCTGGTGTTGGCGGCAGGGGCCTGGGGGGAAGAGAACTACGCCCGGAACAACGCAGAGCGGCGTCTCCGTCTCTACGAGAAGATCTCCGACACCCCCGGCCAGTCGATCCCCGACTGGAAGATCTTCGCCTCGGTTGGAAAGCGAATAGGGTTCGACGGATTCGATTGGGAGGACACCAATCAGATCTTCGAGGAGGCCGGTCCCAAGTCTTCGGGGGGTCGTCGAGACTTCAGCGCTCTCGTCGAGTATGCCCAGGAGAAGGGTCTCCGCGCCCATGATGTGCTCCGGGAGTTCGGAACCACCGGCATCCAGAGCCCGATCATCAGGGATGGCGACAAGCTGGTGGGCACTCCGAGACTCCACGCCGACATGACGTGGAAAACCAACTCGGGCAAGGCGAACTTCGTCTTCCCCGATTGGGATGCCGTGGCGGAGAGAAACACCAAGCTTGCTCCTCGAGGCGATGAGGTCTGGGTCCTGAACGGCCGGATAAATCACCTCTGGAACAACCTCTCCGACTTTGTCCGCAGGGAGTACTCAACCCAACGCTGGCCGATGAACTTCCTCGAAGTCAACCCCGACGACGCCAAGAAGTGGGGGTTGGTCAGTGGTGACTTGCTCTCGATCGAGTCCAATGACGTGTTCGACCAGCTTGGCGGCAAGACAACCGGCTCGTTCACGGCTGTCGCCTATGTGGCAGACACAGTCCCACCAGGTGTGACCTTTACCTACTTCCTCTTCCCGGGGAGCCCAGCGAACTCGGTCACGCCCGGAGACAGCAGCCTTCAGCCGATCAGTCTCCGTTACAACTTCAAACTGGGCAAGGGCCGGATCACCAGGATCGGGACCACGGACCTCGTCGGCCGGATGTCCTTCGTTCCCCGCAATCTCGTCTGACGAGAGCGTGTGCAGGGGAAAGAGCTCACGCGGACCAAGGCGTCAGCCGGCGGGCCACTCCTCCGGCGGGAGTGAGTTCTTCTCGGCGTCGAGACGGGCCACATAGGCGGCGGCCTCACTCCGTCGGCTCATGCCCATCTTCGCCAAGAGGTTGGAAACGTAGTTCTTCACGGTCTTCTCGGCGAGAAACATGTCGTCGGCGATCTGCTTGTTGGTCTTGCCTTCGGCGATGTGGCTGACGATCTCCCTCTCCTGATCACTCAGCCTGGCCAATAGCGGATCGCTCTTTGGTCCCGAACGGAGACGCTCGAACAGCTTCTCGGTCATCTCGGGATCGAGCAACGACTCCCCCGCGCCCACTCGGCGAATGTCGTTGACCAGGTCCGTGCCCTTGACCCGCTTCAGGACGTATCCGGAAGCCCCGGCGAGAATCGCCGCCAGGAGCGCCTCTTCGTCGGCGAAGGAGGTGAGCATGAGCACCTTGACGTCGGGAAATCGGGTGCGTATGTCCCGGCAGGACTCGACACCACTTCCGTCGGGCAGCCGGACATCGAGGACCACGACGTCGGGTTCGTCGTAGCCGACACGCCGCACCCCGTCCTCGGCTGTGCCCGCCTCTCCAACGACCTCCATGTCGTCCTGGGCGTCAATCATTGCCTTTATGCCGGCGCGGACGACCTCATGATCATCTATGAGAACGATTCGGATCGGATCCATCCGACACCACGATAACGGGCGGTAACGTCTCTGAGAGATGACCAACACAACGCAGGTCGAGCGTCTGTCCAATCTGATCGGTGCTGCGGCGGCGGTGGTAGGCGAGGTTGACCTCGATCGGGTGCTCCGCCGATTGGTCAGTGAGGCCCGAGCGGCGACCGGGGCGAAGTATGCGGCGCTTGGCGTCCTTGGGCCCCATGGCGTGCTCAGCGACTTCATCCACGAGGGGCTCGACGACGAGGTCGTCCGTCGTATCGGCTCCTTTCCCCAGGGGCGTGGTGTGTTGGGAACTGTCGTCCGGAAAAAAAGGACCATCGTCGTCGATGAGATCTCCACCCACGCCGACTCCTTTGGATTTCCCGATGGGCACCCGGTGATGGAGTCGTTTCTCGGCGTGCCTCTGCGCGCCGGCCATTCCGTTTTCGGAAACCTATATTTGACAGACAAGCCAGGAGGATTCAATGAGTCCGACGTTTCCCTGATCGAGGCCCTCGCAGTCATAGGTGGGTCTGCCGTGAGCACGGCCAGGCTTAGAGAGCGTCTCGAGGCGATGGCAATCGTCGAGGATCGCGATCGCATCGCACGCGATCTGCACGACACCATCATCCAGGATCTCTTTGCCATCGGCCTCGGAATCCAGGGACTATCCGAGCGGGTGACAGAGGAGTCGGTCTCCGTGGTTCTGGGCCATGCCGTGGACCAACTCCACGGCACGGTTGAAGCGCTTCGCAGATACATCTACGAGCTGAGATCCCCCGATGACACCCGGTCAAAGCTGACCAGCCAGATTGGCGAGCTCGCCGACCGGATGGGCAGCGCCTACCCGACTCACATAACCTTCACCATCGAGGGTGACGTGGACACGATCGACTCTCGGACGGTCGAAGAGATCATGAAACTTGTCACAGAGGCGGTCTCCAACGCCCTCCGCCACTCCCAGGCCGAAGAGGTTGTCATCCATGTGAGCCGGGAAGACGAAGGGCTTACTCTGAGTGTCAAAGACGACGGGTTCGGGTTTGAGATGGAAAACGTTCGACGCGGGATGGGCTTGATCAACATGCGCGAGCGGGTTCAGCGTCTGGGCGGTCAACTCGAGATCAATTCGGCGGTCGGTGACGGGACGACAGTTGCTATTCGTCTGCCTCGTCTGGGATGAGACGCTCGTCAACGATCGCTTCAGCCAGCTTGTCCAACCAGTTGCGGACGGCCGCGTCGGCATAGCGGCCAAGAATCGCCCTGTCGGCCATCTTGCCGACAAACCCCAGCGGCGGCTCATAGGTGCCCTCGATTGCAATGCGGGTGAGGTTGCGCCCCACATGGGCCAAGAGCAACTCAGCATTCAGTTTCGGGAAGAGGACTGTCGCCCCTATTGCCGTCCAGGTGACCGGATAGGCGATTCCTGTTCTGTGGATCTCGGCGCTGCCAATCTCGAGATGCACTTCTTTGGCAAATCCTTCAACCCACGGTCCGACCTTGGCCCTCAGATCCTCACCCTCCCGATAGGCGACATCGGCCATCCCCGGGATGTCGGTTCGGAACTGATCGAGACGCTTCTCGACCTCCGACACGTTCAGAGGAACATGTGTGAAGTAGTGAACAAACATGTCAGAGCCGTCCTGGCCTCGTTCTCATGCTGAAGGGCCCGCTCGACGACATACCGCTTATCTCCAGAATCTCAACCGTTACGACGTTGGGAAACGAAGCAATAGGCTGGATACCGCCCCTCCCGAGGGGGGTGCCCAGGATCTCGCGGTATTTATCATATAGCCCGGTAAGCGTGGCCTGGACGACGACATCGTCCTTTTCGATCGTCGCGTTGCCCTTGACGATGACACTCGTCCAATCTCCGCTCGTCTCGTCAAAAGTGGATGTCTCTATCGAAACCACGGGGTTGGTCTTGATACCTTCGAGCCGACGACCGGGTTTGGTCCGAAAGAGGATCCGACCTTCATGAATGATGAAAGACATCGGTGTCACATATGGCTCACCTTCGACCACGACGCCAATGTGGGCGACGAGCGCTGCCTCGAGAAACTCGTGTGCCCTCGCTTTCGTGATCGGTTCCATGCCTACACCGCCGATGGATCAGTGACAGCCCACAACACGTCCTTGATCGAGACCATCCCCAGGACGGTGCCGGTGTCGTCGACCACGGGTAAATGCCGGTATCCGGTGGCGAGCATCCAGTCCGCCGCATCCTCCACCGACATCTCGGGACCAAAGGTGTCGGGAAGGGCCGTCATCCACTTGCTGATCAGCTCACGGTCGAGGTCGGCGAAGTCGGCAACGGCGTTGAGAACATCACGCTCGGTGAGAATCCCCTCGAGGGCTTCGTCCAACTCAACGGCTACCGAGCCAACTCCGGCCTCCTTCATCAATTCGGCCGCTTGGCGAACAGTGTCGGTCGGGGCCATCGACACCACTGCTCCACCAACCAACTCGCTTATGGTCATCGACGTCTCCTCTGGTAGCGCTTGAAGCCATTGTGCACCGCAATCCGCCCTGTGGGCATGGACCGAAGTCCCTAAGGATCGGGACTTCGGTTACTACCGCCTATAAAACCAACTCGACACGATGAAATTGTCATTCGCATCACCTGAAGAGGAGGTAAACAATGACAAGCGCAACCGACACAAGAGCCCCAACGGAGCTTCATGTCGGTTCAACCCGTGCGGACAAGATATGGGGCACGACTCGAATCGGCATCGGTCTGGTCTTTCTTTGGGCGTTTTTCGACAAGCTGCTCAGTCTGGGCTTTGCCACCGGCCGATTGGAAGACGGCTCGATCGACTTCCTTGGCGAGGCGGCCTGGATCAACGGAGGCTCCCCCACCTATGGGTTCCTCAACTTCGGGACAGCGGGTCCCTTTGCCGAGTTCTTTCAAGGCTTCGCCGGGGCAGCATGGGCTGACTGGCTGTTCATGTTGGGACTCCTCGGTATTGGTCTAGCCCTGACTTTCGGCTTTGCCCGTCAAACTGGGTGCCTACCTCGGAGCCCTCATGCTCATGCTGATGTTCTTCGCTGCACTGCCGCCAGAGCACCATCCCTTCCTTGATGATCATGTCATCTACTCCATCGTTCTCCTCGGGTTGGCCGAAGTGAACGCTGGAGACACCTTTGGTGTCGGCCGGTGGTGGAGCAAGACCCCAGTGGTGGAGCGCTATCCGATCTTGCGTTAGCAATCACCACACGGCGAATGAGAAGGGCGACCATCCGGCCGCCCTTCTCGCGTCTCAGGTTCGCGTCTGACTCACATCAGATAACCTCGATCTCATGAGATTTGGAGCATTTGTACCGCAAGGATGGAGACTCGACCTGGCCGGCATCGATCCTGAACAGCACTGGCCAACGATGCTGGGAGTCGCAAAGAGCATTGAGAATCTTGGATACGCGTCACTCTGGGTATACGACCACTTCCACACCGTCCCCGAGCCGACACAGGAGGTCACCTACGAAGCGTGGACCCTGATGGCGGCCCTGGCCGCGGTGACCAACACGGTCCGCCTCGGGCAGATGT
>JAUXMQ010000111.1 GCA_030623125.1 Acidimicrobiia bacterium | reverse complement strand
GTCCGGCGTAGTCGGGACAGATGTCCTCGGTGCACATGTCGGCGACCCACTCGATGACATGCATCTCATATGTGTTCGCCAACAACGTGAACAGGTTGTCTGGATGGTCAACCGACGAAGGGCTCATCCCCTTCTCCCCCAGGACTCCGGTGAGGATCGCGGGGACGCTCTGAGTTGTGGCGATCGAGCTCGAAAAGGAGTTTCGATACCAGGTGCCCTCCTCGCTCAAACGAGCGAAACTGGGAAAGAGAGCGGCGTTGACGCTTCCTCCGCTGTCCATTAGCGAGGCGATCGGCATCTCATCCAATTGGATAATCACAATCGGAGCCGGATGGCCGATTTCGACGGTGGCGTCCGCAGTCTCCAGTTCGGTCCAGATCAGTCGTGCCGATGCCGAAGTCGCCACGAACATGACGACGACGAGGGGAAGCGAAATCGCAAACCACGCCAGCACGCCTTCAAACCGGCGGACCATCAGAACCACAACCAGCGTGACCCCAAGGGCTACGGCAATTGCCAGGATGGTGCTGTCGGGAAGAACCTGTCGGCTGATGACGAGCCCGATGGCTATCGCCAGGACACCGACGATCGCCTTGTAGGTGATATCGGGAGCACGACCGCCGATCCGATCTGCGACCCAGAGAACGACCAGAGCCACTGCCGGCATGACGAGGGCTATCAGCAGACCGAAGAGGACTATCTGTGCGGGGCTGGTCCGATTGGCCACAAACACCTCCGGATTGCGGCCATAGATGTCCAGAAGCGGTGCGGCGAAGGCAGCCGCACTCAGCCCACAGATCACCAGAAGTCTTCTCCAGACTCGGTTTTGCCCGTTTGGTCCTGAACCCACCACCCGAAAGCTAATTGCCCGCGACTGCAACCTGACATGTCAATCCAGGCCAACGGCGATGAGACCGAACGGCCCGAGTTGGACCGGACGACCCTTACAATCCGGCGATGCGTCCCATGAGCCGACGAACCCGCCATGGTGGCGCCAACGAGGAAGATTCCGACCTTCCGCTGAGAGGACAGATCGGTCAACTGACAGAACTGCTCGGGTTTCTTCGTCCATATCGAGGGTGGCTGGCGACCGCGATTCTCGGAGTCACGGTCGCATCCGCTCTCGGCCTCGTCTTCCCTCTGATAATGGGCGGGCTCGTTGACACCGCCATCGGAGCTGAGACAACCACTGAAAGCCTGGATCGGTTGGCTCTGATTCTTCTCGGCGTCTTCCTGGCTCAGGCCGCTTTCAACTACATACGCTCCTACGCAGTGGCCATTGTCGGTGAGGGTGTGGTCGCTGACTTGCGACGCACGGTCTACGAGCGCATCGTGCGACTTCCGGTGCCCTTTTTCGATAAGAGAAGAACCGGAGAGATCACATCACGTCTGACTTCGGACGCGTCGGTGATACAGGGAACTGTCTCCAGTGCGGTGGCACAGACGTTGGCCCAGGGCATCACTCTCGTCGGAGGCGTCGCCTTGATGCTCGTGCTGAGCCCGAGGCTCTCGCTCACTGTGCTCACCTTTCTACCGATAGCGATCCTTGCCGCCGCGTTTTTTGGCCGCCGTCTCAATCGCATCTCCACGGTTTTTCAGGATGAGATTGCGTCAGCAAACGCCTTCGCCGACGAGTCGATCGCCTCGATACGAGTCGTCAAATGGTTCTCTGCCGAGCCGGACGCCACCAGCCACTACGCAGCGGGAATCGCTCGGTCCTACGAGGTCGCTCTGAGACGAGCCCGGCTGCGGGCATTGTTCGTGCCTGGTGTCACCTTCGTCGGATTTGGAACCCTGGCATTGGTCCTTTGGGTTGGCGGTCGACAGGTGCTTGCCGGATCAATGAGCGCCGGAGAACTGGTTTCCTTTCTCTTGTACACCCTGACTGTGGCAGGGGCGATCGGAACGTTCACCGGTATCTACTCACAACTGCAGGAGGCGCTCGGCGCTTCCCGTCGCATTTTCGAGCTTCTTGCCATGTCCGTCGAGGTCCACCAAGTCGGCCATCCTGAGGTTCCGTCACATCAGGAGGGCTCCGTTCGTCTGGAGTCGGTGAGTTTCAGTTATGAGGGACGGGACAGCCAGGTTTTGACGAAGATCGACCTGAAGCTGGAGCCCGGCGAGGTCGTAGCCCTCGTGGGTCCATCGGGTGCCGGCAAGTCGACGATCACACAACTGATACCTCGCTTTTACGACCCCACCGGTGGTCGGGTCCTGGTGAATGATGTCGATGTCAGAAACCAGTCTCTGGCCGATTTACGAGCTCAGATGGCAGCCGTTCCCCAGGAGGTGCAGCTCTTCTCCGGGACGATCGCCGAGAACCTGCGCATATCGAAGCCTGAGGCGATCGACCAAGAGCTCATGAAGGCGGCGACGGCTGCCAACGCTCACGAATTCATCACGGAGTTTCCCGACAGCTACGAGACCGTCGTGGGCGAGCGTGGAATCCAGCTCTCGGGCGGGCAACGCCAAAGGGTCGCCATCGCCCGGGCACTTCTCGCCGATCCCCGCATTCTCATCCTCGACGAGGCTACGAGCTCGTTGGACGCCGAGTCCGAGGGTCTGGTTCAACAGGCTCTGGAGCGCTTGATGATCGGACGCACGACTCTCGTCATCGCCCACCGTCTCAGCACGGTGCGCGCGGCTGACCGTCTGGTGGTCATCTCCGATGGCCGGATCGTGGAGGAGGGGGCGCACGAAGATCTCGTCGCAGCCGGCGGGGTTTATGCGCGGCTTCTGGAACGTCAACTCTCCGATTGAGATCAGTCTCCGTCCGGTAGGACGAGGCCGAGGATCCACCCGACCACTGATACCACAATCGAACCCCAGAAGGTGGCCCAGAAGAAGCCGGTGGAGGTCAGGCCGAGATCGAAGACGCTGGGACCGGACAACCAGACAACCAACTGAAGCACCAATGCGTTCACGATGAACAGGAACAGCCCGAGTGTCACCAAAATGAAAGGAAGGCTGAAAAAGGTGATGATCGGCCTGGCGATGGCGTTCGCCAGTCCCATGATCGCGGCGACAATCAGGAACTGCCACCAAACACCCGAGAACTCGAGTCCGCTGACCAACAAGACGGCCACCCAAAGCGAAGCTGCCGTACTCAGAAGTGTGATGATGAATCTCATGAGAGAGACTGTACAGATTCCGTCATTTCGACGCGACGAGTACCGCCTCCACAGAGAACTCCCCATCTGAGTAATCGATTCTCTCTGCTCTGGCGGCAGCCAGCAGATCTGACTCTCCCTGACGCAGATGCCCGATCCCCAGATCATCGGTCGTAACCGACACGCTGTCGACCTCGGCGCGCATAGACACTTTGGCGTCTGACTTGACTCGCCGCACGGCGCTCAGCACCTGGCTGGTGATCTCCAGGATGGCACTGTCGGCGACGAGAGCCTCGAACTCGTCGGTCGACGGCCAACTCGCCCGGTGAATGGAGCCTTCCTTCCACCAACTCCACACCTCCTCGGTGACAAAGGGAAGAAACGGGGCAAAGAGTCGGAGATAAACCGACAGCCCCATTTGCAGAGTTGCCTGTGCCGACGCAGCCTCGCGACCCTCGCCGTAGGCGCGGGTCTTGACCAGCTCCAGATAGTCGTCGGTCCAACTCCAAAATGAGCGCTCGGTGACCTCGAGGGCCCTTGCGTAGTCAAATCGCTCGAAGGCCTCCGTCGCCTGCCGAACCACCTGGGACAGCCCGCCCAGCATCGAACGGTCGATCGGTTCGGTGATGTTGGCCGGATCGACGTCCCCGGAGAATCCGAGGGCAAACCGGGAGGCATTGAGAATCTTGATGGCGAGACGGCGTCCAATCTTGATGACACCGAGGTCTACGGCCGTGTCAACTCCGGGCCGGCCATTGCAGGCCCAGTAGCGCACGGCCTCGGACCCGTACTCCTCGAGCAGAGGGGCCGGGGTCATCACGTTGCCCTTCGATTTGGACATCTTCTTTCTGTCCGGGTCGAGAATCCACCCGTTGATCGTGGCGCTGCTCCAGGGCAGCTTCGAATGCTCGTAATGACCACGCACCACCGTCGCAAAGAGCCAGGTGCGGATGATGTCAGAACCCTGTGGGCGAATGTCCATGGGATAG
Source organism: Acidimicrobiia bacterium (assembly GCA_030623125.1). Lineage (GTDB taxonomy): Bacteria > Actinomycetota > Acidimicrobiia > Spongiisociales > ZC4RG35 > SZUA-217. The sequence continues at coordinate 1,099 of JAUXMQ010000111.1, read as the reverse complement.
ACCCTCTCGAAGAGATCGGGGTCGTCGTCCCAATGACCGGCGATCTCGGGTGTCAGCGACGACGTGGCCCATGTGTCCATGATGTCGGGATCGCCGACGAAGCCACCGGGCTGGCCGCGTGAGGACTCGACATAGCCTTCAGGGACATCACTGCTCGGATCGATCGGCAGATCGGCCTCGCCCGGGATGAGCGGCCTGTCATAGACAACGCCGCCGCTGTCATCGATCTGATACCAAATCGGGATCGGCACACCGAAAAATCGCTGACGTGAAACCAGCCAATCCCCGTTTAACCCATCAACCCAGTGCTGATAGCGGACCTCCATGAACTCGGGCACCCACTCCAGCTCCGCCCCTCGGGCCAGCAGAGCCTTCCGCAGCTCATCGTCGCGGCCACCGTTGCGGATGTACCACTGCCGGCTGGTCACGATTTCAAGCGGGCGCTCGCCCTTTTCGTAGAACTTGACCTGATGGGAGATCTGTTTTGGCTCCCCCATCAGATCTCCGGATTCGGTGAGCAACTCGGCCATCTTCCGCCGTGCCTGGTTGGAATAGAGACCGGCAATCTCTCTGTAAACCTTCTCGCCACCACCGCCCAGCCAATCAGGAGTCTCCTCCTGAAACCTCCCGTTGTGCTGGATGACTGAACGTGTCGGCAAGTCCAGCTCACGCCACCATGTGACGTCGGTGGTGTCACCGAAAGTGCAGATCATGGCCACACCCGTTCCTTTCTCGGGATCGGCGAGCTCATGAGCAACCACCGGCACTTCGACACCGAACAGCGGCGAGGTGACCGTCGATCCGAAGAGGTCCTGATAACGGTCGTCATCGGGGTGGGCCACCAGGGCAACACAGGAGCAGATCAACTCGGGCCGGCTGGTCTCGACATGAATCGAACCGCCACCGGCCTTGTGAAAGGCCACCCGGTGATAGGACCCGGGCCTCTCCCTATCCTCGAGCTCGGCTTGGGCTACCGCCGATCTGAAGTCGACGTCCCAGAGAACCGGAGCCTCCCGGGCGTATGCCTCTCCCCGCCCCAGGTTGCGCAAGAACGCCTTCTGCGAAGTTCTCCTGCTGTGGTGGTCGATGGTGGCATAAG
>JAUXMQ010000223.1 GCA_030623125.1 Acidimicrobiia bacterium | reverse complement strand
TCATGATCACCGGAATTGGGCTGATATTTCTCATCGCCAACGACCCCAGTGACATCGTGGGAACCATCACCAATTTGGGTGCCTGGTTCTGGCCGGTCCTCTTTGTAGTCATCGGGATAGCAATCTTGATTCCGGTGCTGATGCCAAAGAAGGAGCCAGAAGCGATCGAATCGGAAACCGACTAGTGCTCCTGGGTCTGTGAGCGAAATGCCGCGTAGAAGATGCGGAGAGCGACGAATAGCACCATAAAGCCGAAAACGAGCGACAGGGTGCGACCTTCGATTCCCAGAGCAAATCGGGAACCGATCAACGACCCCATCACTCCGCCCGCACCGACAACGAGTCCGTCCTCGAGACGGACTCGTTTGTTTCGGAGGTTTACGATTGTCCCGGCGATAGCAGTGAAGACGATCGCCACCAGCGACGTTCCCTGAGCCTCGTGCTGAGAGAGGCCCAGCAGCAGTACGGTGGAAGGAACTATCACCACTCCCCCGCCGATCCCCGCCAGACCGGCAAAGAAGCCGGCAACGACACCAATCCCCAACGCAATGAACACCTGGGTGATGTCACCGAACGCGGCTGCACCCGGCAGCGGATTGGCACCACTGATCATGCGAAGCGCTGCCACCAATAGGACTACTCCAAAGACCATCGTCAGCGTCCGTGAGCTGCTGCGATGCATGACCGACGCCCCAACCACCGATCCAGCAATCCCTCCAATGCCGATGGTGACAGCGATGCCAAGAGCCAGTTCCCCTGACATCCCGAACGAGACCGCACCGGCCGCGGCAATGAAGACGATGGCTGCAAGAGATGTCGCGTGGGACCGGTGCTGGTCAAAACCAACCGCTACGAGAAGCGGCACCATGACAATGCCACCACCGACTCCCAGTCCTCCTCCCACAAACCCGGCCACCAACCCAATCAGGACCAGCTTCCAGAGATTTGTTGCCGTGGACCGGTTCACGGCAAATCAGCCTAGAACTGTCGCTAGATTCAACCTTGATGCCCACAAACACACTTGACCAGGCTCCTCGCGAGATGGTCGCCCTAAACGCCGACATCGTCGGCTACAGCAAGCTTCTCGCCGATGACTTCGAGGCCACAACAGCGGCCATGGAGGAGTATCACCACCTCGTCGAGAGGAGAATCGCGGAGAGCGGCGGCACCCTGGTCAACTTCGTCGGCGACAACTTCATGGCCGTCTTCGACAGCGCAACCGACGCCATGCGCACCTCGATCACGATCTCGGCGGAGATCGAGGACAAGAACACCGATCTCCCGACGGCGCGACGGGTTCGGTTCCGCATGGGCATTGACCAAGGAGAGGTTTCGATATCAGGCGAGAACTACTTCGGAGACGCCCTCAACATCGCAGCCCGCATCCAGGCAATGGCAGTTCCGGGAGGAGTCAGCGTTTCCGGAAGGGTCTACAGGTCGCTTGATGAGCCTGAATTGCGTTTCAAGTCGATGGGTCGCAAGGACCTCAAAAACATCCCGGAAGAGGTCGAGGTCTACCAATTTGCCGACCTTCCTGCCGAGGGGCCGGGTCCATCAGGTGGTCGCACCCTGGCTTTGGAGGCACCCACGATTGCCGTCCTCCCCATCCATACCGAGATGGTGGACCCCTCCATTGTCCCGGCTGCAGAAATGCTGCGAGCAGATCTCATCTACAGACTGGCGAACATGCCCAATCTGAATGTCATCGACGCCGCTGTCGACGCCGGTACCGGGACCGGTGGCACTTCGGCCCGATACTTGTTGGAAACCGGGATCCATCAGTTTGGAGATCAGGTCCGGGTCTACGCTTCTGTACTCGAGGTTTCCACACTGAGCCCAGTCACCTCCGATCGATGGACATCCACGAGTGCCGATCTCCTCGCAATTTCCGATCAGATAGCCGACGATGTTGCTCGATCCTTGGAGATCGAGTTGATAATCGGCGAGCCCGCCCGAACCTACAACGAGCTTGGAGATCCCGAAGCCATCAAAAAGGTCTATCAGGGCTGGTACCGACTGACCTCCGGCACTCTCGAGGGATGGGCCGGGGCTGTCGAGCTATTTGAAGAAGTGGCCGTCTCACACCCCGATCAGCCGTACGGTCATGTCCTCTCTGCGTTTGCCAACTGGATGGGTGCAGCCCAGGGAATGGTCAAAGACAGGGAGGCCTACCTCGAAAAGGCGTTGGATCAAGCTCGAACGGCAGCAGCAATGGATGAAAGTACGGGTCTCGCCAGCACTGTGATTGCGGCGATATTGATGTCTCAGGGTAACGCCACTGAGGCTCTCGAGGTGGTGGAGGCCGTGGAGATAATCCGGCCGACCTGCGATGTGACCTTTGCCGTCGAGGGAAGTGTCCGGCGCTATTTGGGTGATTGGGAGAAGTCGGTCGACCTCCTCGATAAGGCCATGCGGCTCAGCTCGGTGAACAAACCCTGGTACCCAACCGTTCAAGCTTGCTCGCTGTATTTGGGCGGACGAGTTGAGCAGGCAGCGTCGACCGCGGAGGCGGTGATCGAGTATCAGCCAAACAACCTCGAAGCTCTCCTCGTCCTGGCGGCCTCACAGGCCGAGCTGGGACTAGATCGCCGCGCCCACGCAACAGCGGAGTTGATCAAAGAGCGCTATCCCGCTGTCAACGTGGAGAAATGGCTGGCCGGGAACCCCTATCAGGACGCGGCGATGGTCGATCGTTGGAAAACCGATCTGACCACGGCAGGTGTGCTCACGGATTCGAGTTGATCTCGCCGGTCTTCGGCTCACGCAGAGCCCGTCTCATGATCTTGCCTGTCGTGGTGCGGGGAAGGTCGTCGACGAATTCGATCTGACGGGGCACCTCATGGGCAGCCAGACGGGTTCTGACATGGTCTTGAAGCTCGGTGCTCAGCTCCTCCGTTATCTCAACCCCCGGTCGAACCACGACATATGCCGCCGGCACCTGGCCCCTTATTTCGTCCGGCACTCCAACGACCGCGCACATCGCAACGGCCGGGTGACCCATGAGGGACTCCTCGATCTCACCTGGGCCGATCCGGT
>JAUXMQ010000105.1 GCA_030623125.1 Acidimicrobiia bacterium | reverse complement strand
TGGCTGAGGAGACGTTCGAGCCCCTCCTCGGTTGTCGCATCGAGTGGACCTTCCGGAAAATCCGGCGCAGGTGGGAAAGTAGGGCGTGGGGCAACCTCGGTTGTGGTCGTGGAAGGGCCGGGTGCAACGCCCTCGGTGGTGGTCGGTGAAGTGGTGGTGCTCGTCGGGTCGGCGGTGGTAACGGTGCCTGTGGCACAGGCGGTTACCACGGCGAGAACAAGTGCACCGGACCTCCTCATCCGGGCAAGGTAACCCGGGGTTGGCTTTAGTTGTGAGGCTCGACTCGACTAGCCGACAGTTTTCTCGAGGCGATTAGGCCCGGATATGGGTCTAACTACCGGAGGTTTCTGAGGCCGCCTAGAAGGGTTGGCGGCTCAGGCCGGTGACGGCCGACGTGTGTCTCTCGCCGGTCTCCCCCGAAGGCGTCAACTGTGCCCGTCCTCTTTCTCCACCTGGGATCTCGATCTCCACCACAAGCGCCTTGCCGGCAACGGCGGTGCCTGGGAGGGTCGCCAACGCTCCTCTCCAGTTTCCGGCATCGGGGTCGCTCACCAGCGAGGCGGCGCCAGTGGTGAGGAGAATGCCGTCGCCACCGAGGATCCGCACCGGCCCGCTGTAGCTGTCGGCCATTACTTGCCTTGCCCGTACATCGGTCGCACCTGGCTTCTGAGAACGATTTCGTGGCGGTACGACCTTTCCAGGTCCGCGAGCTGCTTCTCGGTCGCCTCCTCGAGTTCTTCGAGCTTGTCGCGAAGCCGATCGAGCTTCTTCTTGAGTCGCCGGTTCTCCTCTTGAAGAGAGAGCACACGCTTGACGCCCTCGAGATTGAGACCCTGACTGGTCAGTTCCTGGATCAACTGGAGCTGCTCGATGTCCTCTTGTGAGTAGCGCCGTGTGCCACCCGGCGTCCGGAACGGGTAAAGCAGGCCCTTGCGCTCATAGATTCGCAGGGTTTGGGGGTGCATCCCGGCCAGCTCGGCGGCTACCGAGATGACGAAGACGGCTCTGGTGGTATCAGTCATCGATCTGGTTCTCCAATCATCTCAGATGATCTCGGATTTCGTCGGATTCGAGGGCGGCCAGCTCTTCGAGAAGCTTCTTCTCGGCACGGGAGACTTTGTTGGGCACGGCGACCTGAACCGTTACCAGAAGGTCTCCTGAGCGGCCCCGCTCCGGGGCTATCCCCTTGCCCCGTACCCGAAAGGTCTTACCGCTTGGTGTGCCCGCCGGCACCTTCACCTTGACACCTCCGTTGAGGGTCGGCACATCGATCTTGGTGCCGAGGGTGGCTTCGGTGTAGGTGATCGGAATAGTCAAGGTGAGGTCGTTGCCCTTGCGGCCAAACGTACGACTGGTAGTGACACGGAGACGCACCAGCAAGTCGCCCGATGGACCACCGTTGGCCCCCGGTCCGCCTTTGCCTCTCAGACGCAGGGTTGAGCCGTCGCTGACACCCGCTGGAATCTTCAGCTTCACTTCCCGGGTCTTGTTCTCCGATCCGCTGCCGCGACAGGTGCTGCATGGCGTCTCGATCAATTGACCGGCGCCTCGACACTGGGAACACGGTTGGGAGAAGGAGAAAAAGCCCTGGTTTTGGGCGACGACTCCGCGACCTCCACAGGTGGGGCACGTTGTCACCGACGTGCCCGGCTCGGCCCCGACACCGCCACAACGCGAGCAGGTTGTGGCGCCTCTCACCTTGATTGTTGTGGTGGTGCCATGGGCGGCATCATCGAAACTGATCGTCAGGTCGGTCTGAAGGTCGCTCCCGCGGGAGGGGCCACCTCGCGACCCGGAGCCAAACCCGAACAGATCACCGGCTCCCCCAAATCCACCAAGAAGATCCTGGATGTCCTCAACCCTGACTTGCTGGCCACCGAATCCACCGGGTTGGCCCCCAAATCCCTGAAAGCCTCCCGGTCCGGCGACCCGACGGATCTGGTCGTACTCCTTGCGTTGCTCGGCGTTGGACAGCGTGGCGTATGCCTCGGAGATCTCCTTGAACTTCTCCTCGGCTTTGGCATCGCCCGCGTTGGCATCGGGGTGATGCTTCTGTGCCAGCTTTCGATAGGACTTCTTGATCTCTTCGGTGGAGGCCTCATCGGACACATCAAGAGTCTTGTAGAAGTCCTTCTCGATCCAATCTCGGTTCATTCCTTTCCTTCCAGCACCACGAGCGCCGCCCGAACCACCTTTCCGTTCAGCCGGTAACCACGGCGTAATTCCTGTGAGACAAACAGCTGACCACTGCCGGCAGGTGCTCCTGCCGGCTCGTGAATCTCAGGATCAAAGGACTCCCCGAAGGTTGGGATCACTTCCAGTCCAGCGGCCTCGAGAGCGCTGAGGAGCTGGCTTCGAGTGTTGATCATCCCCGAGTAGAGCTGTTTCTCTACCTCGGTGTTGGCCTCTGTCGCGAGGGCGGCATCAAACGTGTCGAGCACAGGCAGGAGACCCTCGACGACCTTCTCGGTCGCCCGCTCGTGCATGACGGCCTGATCGCGTTGAGATCGCTTTCGGGAGTTGTCGAAGTCGGCGGCCACCCGCTTGAGGTCGTCTAGATACGCGGTTGCGTCACCCCGGGCCGTGGCAACCTCGGATAGAAGTAGTGCAATGGCGTCGTTTCTATCATCCGGCAACTCCAGACCCAGGGCATGTGGGTCTGGAGCAGTGGTCCCTTGCTCTGCCGGCAGCACCTGGCTGACTTCTGCCATGATCGAGTCGTTGTCCTCTGAATCGGTCCCAGTGGCCTCGTCGGCTCTGAGATCACTCATCCTCGTCAACTATTTCTGCCTCGACTATGTCTTCGTCCGACGCCTCATCATCAGCATCCGCCTCACCGGCCCGCTCGGCCGCTGCCTGCTGGTAGAGACGTGTGGCCATTGCCTGACTCGCCTGAATGAGCTCATCCATCTTGGACCGGAGCGCTTCGGTCTCGGCGCCTTCGTCGGCGAGTGTCTCCTTGAGCTCCGCCAAAGCGCTCTCCACGCTCGACTTCTCGTCCTCGGTCATCTGCTCACCCTGCTCCTCGATCAACTTGTCGGTTTGATGGACCAGTTGCTCGGCCTGGTTCTGAGTCTCCACAGCCTCCCGGCGCTTGGCGTCTTCTTCGGCGTAGGCCTCGGCATCATCGACCATCCGGTCGATGTCGTCCCTTGCCAGAGCGGTACCACCTGTGATGGTCATCTTCTGCTCTTTGTTGGTGGCCAGATCCTTTGCGTGAACATGCACGATGCCGTTGGCGTCGATGTCGAAGGTGACCTCGATCTGGGGGATTCCCATCGGGGCCGGCGGGATTCCGGTGAGTCGAAACTTGCCCAGACTGTTGTTGTCGGCGGCCATTGTTCGTTCGCCTTGAAGCACATGGATCTCGACTTCAGGCTGGTTGGCGTCGGCCGTGGTGAATATCTCAGAGCGTTTCGTCGGGATTGTGGTGTTTCGCTCGATCATCCTTGTCATGACCGAGCCCTTGGTCTCGATGCCGAGCGTCAGGGGGGTTACGTCAAGCAGAAGGATGTCCTTGACGTCGCCCTTGAGCACCCCGGCCTGGATCGCGGCTCCCGCCGCCACGACCTCGTCCGGGTTGACGCCCTTATGCGGATCTTTCCCGGTCAGCTTCTTGACGAGTTCTTGTACCGCCGGCATCCGTGTTGATCCACCCACCAGCACAATGTGATCGATCTCTTCGACAGGCACGCCACCATCCTTGATCACCTGCTCGAAAGGCCGCCTGGTTCGTTCGAGGAGGTCCTCGGTGAGCTTCTGGAACTCGGAGCGACTCAGCTTCTGCTGGAGGTGGAGGGGGCCTGCATCGGTGGCCGTGATGAACGGCAGGTTCACTTCGGTCTCGGCGACAGTCGAGAGCTCGATCTTGGCTTTCTCGGCAGCTTCCTTCAGCCTCTGAAGCGCCATGCGATCTTGGGCGAGGTCGACGCCGTTGTCATTCTTGAAAGTCTCGACGAGCCACTCGATGACCTTGTCATCCCAGTCGTCGCCGCCAAGGTTGGTGTCGCCTGACGTGGCTTTGACCTCGAAGACCCCGTCGCCGATCTCGAGGACCGATACGTCAAAGGTTCCACCACCGAGGTCAAACACGAGGATGGTGTGATCGGTCTCCTTGTCGAGACCGTACGCCAGTGACGATGCCGTCGGTTCGTTGATGATTCGCAGGACTTCGAGACCTGCGATCTGGCCGGCTTCCTTGGTCGCCTGCCGCTGCGCGTCGTTGAAGTAGGCAGGAACGGTGATGACAGCCTCGGTGACCGTCTCGCCCAGGTAAGACTCTGCGTCCCGCTTGAGCTTCATGAGAATGCGAGCCGAGATCTCCTGGGAGGTGTACTCCTTGCCGTCGATGTCGATCGACCAGTCGGTGCCCATGTGTCGTTTGATCGAGCGAACCGTGTGATCGGGGTTGGTGATCGCCTGACGTTTGGCGACCTCGCCGACGAGGACCTCTCCGTCCTTGAACGAGACGATGGAAGGGGTTGTGCGGGCGCCCTCGGCGTTGGCGACGATGGCGGGTTCGCCGCCCTCGAGAACGGCGATGACACTGTTCGTGGTGCCCAGGTCGATTCCTACAGCGCGTGACATTGTTTACTGAACCTCCGGTCTATTGATTGAGTCATCATAGATTCTACAACCTGAGTCGTGCATTGTCATATTTAATGTGATATATCACTCTGACCTGGGGTGTTATCCAGCCAGGCTTTTGACGTATTCGACCAAATCACCGACTTCGAACTCGGTCAGCGAGTCTCCATAATCCGGTGGCATGATGTTGTCGAAGCCGACGACCACCTGTGAGCCAGGGTCGAGAATCGAGTTCGTCAGATAGACATCGTCAGCGATGACGACTTCGTCCGATTGGAGAGGACGACTCGAGCCGGCGACCCCTCTCCATGTCGGACCCGAGCCCGGAGTGCCATCGGTTGTGTGACATGCCAGGCATCCGGTGCTGCCGGCGATGATCTCCCCGCGTACCGCGGCGTCTGGGTCCACCGTGATCGGCGCCGTCGTGTCGGTGGTTCCCTCACCCAGGGTCTCGCCGCTGAACATGAACAGTGCAGCCCCGAGCCCAACGATGATGACGAGGGCGAAGACGCCCTCGGCCCAATTTCTCATAGGCCAGAACCGTAGGGCCAAACCAGCTCATGTACGACCGACGTTGGGTATCTGTCAACGGCACGACATTAAGAAGTGTCACCCACTGGACAATTCAGGCAGTCCCTTTGGCTGACAGCGTTTCCACACCCGTGACCGAAAGGAGGGCACATGACATATGCAGCTGACGCCAAGCTCCGACCCGCGGCGGGCGCCGACCATACGGCGGCTTCGAAGTGGAGGACGCGCGGCATCTCGCTGGCATTGCTCGGGTTGGCGAC
>JAUXMQ010000096.1 GCA_030623125.1 Acidimicrobiia bacterium | reverse complement strand
GCTATGAAGCTACTGGCGCGCGATGACCGCAATCGCCCTGCCGACTATGACGACCTCCTGGCCCTTGTCCGAGTGGCCAACGAACAAGACCTCTCACATGCGTCGGCGACTCTCAATCTCAACACGGATCGTGGATATAACCGCGACAGGGATCTGGAACCCAGTCCCGGGGAGCTGCGCGGCCGGACCTAATGGAGTAGAAGGTGACGAAGAGGTCACCCCGATATCACACCGGCACCATAGGAGAGCGTCAAGCTCCCGATCTGGTCACAGGCGCCCACCCCGGTACCGTCCCCCGGCATGAGAGTCGCCCTCGTAACCGGCCCCTCCTCCGGCATCGGTAGGGCGACCTCCCTGAAACTGGGGCGGGGAGGGTTTCACGTCGTCGCCGCGGGAAGGTCTGAAACGCGTGTCGCTCCCGTGATCGACCTCATCCGGGAAGAAGGCGGCTCAGCAGAGTTTCTCCATCTCGACCTCGCCTCACTCGAGTCGGCCCGGGATGCTGCCCACACGTTTGCTGCCAACGGCCGCGAACTCGACGTCCTCGTCAACAATGCCGGGGTTGGAGCCACGAGAGGCATCACCGCAGATGGTTTCGAGCTCCAATTCGGGGTGAACCATCTGGGGCACTTCATGCTCACCCATCATCTGGGTCGCACCTTTCGACCCGGCGCCCGCATCGTGGTTGTGACCAGCTCGGTTCATTTTCGCGTCGACGGCATTGACTTCGACAAGTTGCAGCGCCGAACCAGATCCCTCTATGGCCTTGACGAATATGCTGTTTCCAAGCTGGCCAACATCCTGTTCGTCAAAGAGTTGGCCCATCGCAGGCCAGACTGGAACGCATATGCGGTTCATCCCGGTCTGACCAGCACCAACATCATTCCCTGGTACGTGAGACCGTTCATGCGACGGCGGCTCCTGACACCGAAGCAGGGAGCAGAGACAGTGATCTGGTGCGCCTCATCCGATGAAGTAACCGAAGACTCCGGTCTCTACTACTCACACAAGACTTCACGGCCTCCCTCGATGACAGCACAGGACGACGATCTCGGCCGTGAGCTCTGGGAACGATCCGAGCAATGGTGCGGCGTGGCCCCACAACACTGATCCCCGCTAGCGTCTTAGCCGGCACATGGGCGAGCGACCTCTCTACTACGGCGACTATCTGCAACTGGACAAGCTTCTCGGCGCCCAGACCTTGGAGAGCGCCAAACACGGTCCGCCGGTTCATGACGAGATGCTGTTCATCGTCGTGCACCAGGCCTACGAACTGTGGTTCAAGCAGATCATCTGGGAGATCGACAGCGTGGCGGAGATATTTGGCCAGGACGTGGTCGACGAGCAGAACATGGGTACTGCCATCGCCCGGCTCCGCAGAATCAGCAGCATTCAGACCTTGCTGATCCAGCAGATCAGCGTTCTGGAGACGATGACCCCTCTCGACTTTCTCGACTTCCGCGACTACCTGTTTCCGGCCTCGGGATTCCAGTCTGCCCAGTTTCGGGTGGTGGAGAACAAGCTCGGGCTCCAGCCGAGGGATCGGTTGTTCCTGGCCGGTGCTGAGTACACCTCGCGATTCTCGGAAGAGGACAAGAATCGGGTCGTGGCCCTAGAGGACGAACCTTCGCTTTTTGATCTGATGGAGCGATGGTTGGAACGAACGCCTTTTCTCGACCATGAGGACTTCAGTTTCTGGGAGGCATACAAGGACGCGGTCCAAAGCCGTCTACAGGCCGACCGTGTAGTGGTCGAGACCAATCCGAATCTGAGCGAGGCAGAGAAGAAGGCCCAGCTCAAGGAGTTCGAGCTGGTTCTCACACAGTACGAGGCAATATTCGATCCCGACAAGCACACTCTGGAACGCGACGCCGGAAGACTCCGACTCAGCCATCGGGCGTTCCAGGCTGCGCTGTTCATCACCATGTATCGCGACCAGCCTGCCCTGCAGGAGCCTTTCCGGCTGCTCGAACTTCTGATGGACATCGATGAGAGTTTCACCGCGTGGAGGTATCGACACGCTCAGATGGCCTTGCGAATGATCGGCCGGAGGATCGGCACCGGGGGATCGGCTGGAGCCAAGTACCTGGAGAAGTCGGCCGAGCGAAGTCGGGTATTCGGCGACCTCTTCAGTCTCTCCACATTCTTGGTTCCAAGAGCAGACCGACCCACCCTCCCCGCAGGGATCCTCGAAGCGATGCGGTTCAGATACGAGGGATGAACCTCAAACCGCACTTCTCCAGGTTTCTCGAGGCTCAGCCTGATCGTCTGCACTTCGCCGCACACTCCCACCACCCATGGCCCGACGTCAGCTATGAAGCCCACAAACGGGCCTGGCTCGACGCCGCGGAGATGATCGACGACAAGTGGGAGAACATCCTTGGCACAGTCATGCCAAGGGCGACAAAGCGGATCGCTTCCATTCTCGGGCTCACAGGTAGCGAGACGCTGATCATCGCTCCCAACACCCATGAGTTGTTGGTGCGGATCTTCTCATGTTTGGAGCCCCCTGTTCGCGTGTTGACGACCAACTCCGAATTCCACTCCTTCACTCGGCAGTCGAGACGATGGGAAGAGGAGGGGCTCGCCATTGTGGACCGGGTACCTGCGGAGCCGTTCGAAACCTTTTCCGAAAGGTTCACGCGCGAGTCGAGAGCGGGGGTCCATGATCTGATATATCTCAGCGAAGTGTTCTTCAATTCGGGTTTTGTCGTCCCGGATCTCGATCGAATCGTGTCATCGATATCCGAGGAGAAGGCCTTCGTCGTCATAGATGGCTACCACGCCTTCATGGCCAGGCCCACCAACATCGGATCGATCCAGGATCGAGTCTTCTACCTCGCCGGCGGATACAAGTACGCGATGTCCGGCGAGGGCGTGTGCTTCCTCCATGCGCCCCCCGGATATGGCGAGCGGCCGGTCAATACGGGGTGGTACGCCGGATTTGGCCAGTTGGAGAGTGGTGTGAGTGACCGGGTTGCCTACGGAAGTGACGGAACGCGTTTCGCCGGGGCAACTTACGATTCGTCGGGGATCTACAGGATTGACGCAGTCCTGGGGTGGCTCGAAGAGGAGAGGGTCACGCCGGCCGACATCTCAGACCATGTTCAGGGCCTGCAGCGTCGGTTCATGAGCACAGGAGTGACGCCCGGAACCTTGGTGCCTTCCGAGGAGCACACCCGTGGCAACTTTCTCACCTACCAGAGTGATCGCGCCGCCGACCTCTACGAAGCGCTCCACGCCCGCAATGTCATAACCGATCACCGGGGCGACCGGGTTCGCATCGGTTTCGGCGTCTACCACGACGAGGCCGATGTCGACCGACTGGTGACGATCCTCGGCGAAATCATACGAACCTGAGGTAGTTACGCCCGTATCCGGGCGTAACTACCTCAGGTTCGCAGTAAGGCCTGTGGATAAGTCTGCGACGACACGCCAGAATGGGGTTCATGCCGTCTGTTCCACAGTTGCGGGTGATCTCCCTGGATCGACTCTGTCGACACGAAGAGATCGATCCCCTGCGGGTGAATCGTCTCGTCGAGCGCATCGACGCCGACGGAATCCAGGTCAACCCGATGATTTGCTCGGAGGCGCCGAGCGGTGACCTGGTGGTTCTGGATGGGGCGACGAGAACCGAGGCCTTGAAGAAACTAGGGATGGACCACGCCGTGGTCCAGGTGGTGGACCCCGGTCGGATAACACTCGAGACCTGGCATCACGTAGTCAGAGAATGCGGACCGGATGAAATAGTCGCCCAGATCGCCAGTACCGCCCCGCTGACCCTCGCCCACAACGAGTTCACCCCCAGAATCCACACAGCCGACGGTGAGTCATATTCGGTGCTGGGCGTTGGGATAAGTCCGAACGCAACGCTTTCGGCTCTCGTCGACACCTACACCGGCAGATGGAGGGTGAACCGCGTCGCAGATCCCACGATCGAGTCCGTGGAGTGGAGGTACCCCGACTGGTGCGCGGTTCTCGAGCTTCCAACGCTCACAGTTGAGGATGTGATGAAGGCAGCGGTTGGGGAGGACCTCTTGCCAGCCGGAATCACACGTTTCCTGATCCCGGAGAGAGCGCTACGCATCAACATCGACCTCTCACTGCTCCACTCCGATCGGACACAGGAAGAAAAACAGCGTTCGCTCGAAGATCTGCTTGTGCAAAGGGCCAACGACGGGCGGATACGTCGTTATGAGGAAGCCGTTTTCATCCTCGACGACTGAGGATGTTGGACTGATCCATAGTCATCTGCCCTTCCACTCCGGTGACCGTTTGCCGGTGAATGCTTTGTAAAATTCGGCGTGATCTTCTGTGGTCATCAGCAGCGCCTGGGTGAAAGCCTCCAGCTCGATAGCAGAGGACAGATCCATGTCCTGCTCTCTACTCAGCAGAGTCTTGGTGGCACCGTACGCCAGCGTCGGACCATCGGCGAGACTACGGGCCAGCCTCTTCGATTCAGATGCGAGGTCGTCGTCCGGAACGACTTTGGATGCCAGTCCGATGCCCACACACTCCTCAGCGCCAATCTTGTCACCGAGAAGCAGCAGTTCGCTTGCTCTCCCGAATCCGACGACGCGTGGCAGCAGGTAGGCCGACCCCATGTCGGCTCCGGCCAGACCCACCTTGGTGAACAAGAAGTGGAACGATGCCGACTCGGCAAGCACACGAAGGTCCGCTGCCAGCGCGATTACCGCGCCGGCGCCTGCGGCAACACCATTGACCGCAGCGATGACCGGCATTGGCACCCGTCTGAGACCTTCGACAACGGTCCCGGTCATTCTGGTGAATTCGAGGAGACCCCTGGAGTCCATCTCCAAAAGGGGCCCGATGATCTCATCCACGTCTCCCCCGCTGCAGAACCCTCTCCCGGTCCCTGTGAGGACCAAGACATTCACGTCGTCGCGATGCTCGATCTCGCCGACCAGATCGCGGAGGTCGGCGTACACCTCGAATGTGAGCGCATTGAGCTTGTCAGGCCGATCAAAGGTGACAGTCGCCACGCCATCTTCAACCTCGAAGCGGAAGTGATCCCAGCTCTCGGTGAAGCCGGGGGATGCTCGATATGGGCTCACAAATGCGAGGCTAACCCCACCGTTTCCGCACCGGTGCCGCTGAGCGATTAACTTCAGTGTCATGGAACCGACTCTTGATCAGGTGAGAGAGGAGCTCGCCGATATCCACGATGAGCTTCTTGCACTGCCAACTGATGCATACGACCGGCGCTCACGGCTGAAAGACCGTCAGAACGAGCTCCGACAGCTCTCACACAAGATGGTTGACGGCCAAAACTTGCACGACGCAGCCCACCTCAAGGCCGCCTACGAGCGACTTCACAGTCTCCGCGACCGGCTGATCGAGGATCGCATCGGCGCAGCCTCGACCGGTGGCAATGCAGTGTGGGGCGAAATTTCGATGAGTATCAACAAAGCCATCGACGCCGGGATTGGCACCGACGAGATTGAAAGACGTCTCAAAGAAATCCTGGGGCAACTCGGCAGCTCCTCCTGAATCGAACATGGAAGCCCACCACCTGGTTGCTGACTCGGAGCGGCTGGGCCAGGCCCTTGTCCCGATTGCTGAGGGACGATCTCATGGAGGAGTCAATCGAGAGTTGCTCGC
>JAUXMQ010000073.1 GCA_030623125.1 Acidimicrobiia bacterium | reverse complement strand
TCTGCCGGCGAGCTGAACGCCAAGGAGGACGATCCAGGCGCCGGCCACAGCGACTCCGCCTGCCAGGATGCCGACCGCTGCCCAGCCTGATCCGCCGTCTCTGAACCTGGTTCGAAGATTTCCCAGGAAGATGAGAAGAAAGCCGATGCCGAGCATCGTCAGTAGGGTCGCCGTTTCTATATCGTTTGCGCTATCTCGAAATTCGGCGAGTACCTGATTTGCCGAGTTGGAGGGCTCGGCGTCGAGTCCTCCAAAGATGCTGCCGCCTATCACGACGGCAGCGACGAAGAGGATGCCGCTGAGTGGCCCGAGCCATTTGCCTGCCTTGTCCATGATCTTCCTTTCTGGAGCGTCATCGATACAGACGAGCGACTGGGATGATCGGGTGACAGGGCCTACGAGATTGAATCCACTGTCACCCAATATCGCCCGGTAGACGTCTGTATTAGAGAGTGAGATTGAACAGAGCGTTCACCGGCCCTCGGGCACGACGGTGATCTATCTGGCAGGATGATCGAGAGAGGAGTGACATGGACTGGTGGATTCTCGAGTTGATAACAGTCGGGGCGCTCGTCGCCGCTCTGCTGATTCTGGGACCGCTGATCAAGAGGTTCGGTCGCAGTTATGCAGCGGACGTGTTTCGTGCCAATCCGAGGACGGGCAAGAGCTACATCATCTTGATGGATGTCGCTTACTACCTGATCTTCACGGCATACATCCTCTTCACCACCCGCTTCGAGCCGGACACCGGGTGGGGCGACACCGTGGGAGCCGAACAACTCCGGGGCGAGACGATACGGCTTGGCGGGATGCTTCTGTTGATGGGGATCCTTCACGGTGCCAACGTCTTGAGCCTCCCCATCATCGGTCGGTTGCTCGGGTTGTCACGACGCATGGAAGAAGACGCAGGTCAACCAGGGGTCGTGTGACCGTCGCGTCGTTTGCCGTAGGCGTCAGGGGGGTCTCCCTCCGCTGGCTTTTGATGACGGTCGAGCGGGCGGAGAAGGTGGCCACCTTCGTCGTCGGAGTCGATCGTGACACCCTTGTCGCTCGGTTGTTCGAAGAAGAAGGCGCCGCCCTGGTGCGGATGGCACGTCTCTTCACAGACGATCGCAACGCCGCCGAGGATCTGGTCCAGGAAGCGTTCATCCGTCTGCACAAGTCGGCTCACCGGATACACAGCCCCGAAAAAGCCACGCCATATCTACGTTCGATCGTGATCAATCTGGCGCGTGATCACAACCGGCGCGGTCTGATGTCGCTTCGGCATCAGGAGGCAACTCCCGGTGGGAGTGATGCCGACGCACCCGAAGACCGTCTTCTTCTCGATGAGGAGCAGACGCTTCTGCTCGATGAGGTTCGGGCGTTGTCTCCCCGGCAACGGGACTGCATCTTTCTCCGGTTCTATCTCGAGCTTTCAGAGCGGGAGATCGCCGAAGTGCTGAGCATCTCACCCAACTCGGTGAAGACACACTGCCGCCGAGGAATGGCATCCCTCCGCAAGACGATCGGAGATGAGCGATGACCGTGGAAGAGCGGCTCACCGCTGCGTTCCGTGCGGTCGATCAGTATCAGCCGAGCCCTGATCTGTTCGCCAAGGTCACCAGATCGATCGAAGAGGATGCTTCTCACCGCAGAAGGGTTCGCCGTTTCGCCATCATCCTCATAGGTATTCTCGGTTTCATCGCGGTGTACTTGTTTGTGGCAGTAGACCGAATCGATGGCGCATTTCACATGCCGTTCTGGACTCTCGAACTGCTGGTGACCGGGATCATGGTCGGTCTGGTGCTGGTGTTGGGACCCACCATTCGGCGGTTCGGCACCGCCTTCGAGATCGACATCTTCCGTGCCAGTCCAGCTACCGGGCTCCGATTTCTCACGCTTATGGACGTCGCCTACTACCTGATCTTCGGTGCGTACACGTTCATAACTCTGCAGTACGCGCCCCCGGCTGATGCCCCTTGGGCCGAGGATCTTGTCGGGTGGTTGGGTTTTGAGACCTTCCGGGTTGGTGGCTTGCTCATGCTGATGGGCTTGCTGCACGCTGTAACCCTCGTTGTGTTACCCGTCGTCGGTTTGGTCTTCTCGGCGAACATGCGTCGTGCGCGCCGGGAACATCTCGGTGAGGCCGCCCCTCCGGTGAACCCCTACAACCATCAGCTTGATCGATGGATCACGATTGTGGTCTGGATGCTGGTGGGCATGGGGCTGTTTCTCCTGGTCGCCCTGATTGTCCTCCCTGCCGTTGCAGGTCTCGCTGGTTGAATGCTTGACAGATCCCGGCCGTGGAGTCCGGAGCTAGCCGTTCGGCAGCAGATGCCGAATGACGTCTTGGGCGCTGTAGGAATCAGCCCCTGGGGGGAGGAATCGAGCTACATCCTTCACGTCGTCGCCGGAAGTGACCAGGGTGAGCTCTCGGGCTCCCTGGCGTTGGATCTGGCCGAGTCCGACGTTGGCCATGAGGGCGCTGCACAGACACTTCTTGCCGATCGTGTCCTCGGCCTGCCCGCCCTTCTCGACGTATTCGTCCACCGGTTCTGCAGCACATCGCCAGCCGACTTCGCCGTTGTCCTTTCGGTAGGCGGTGCGGAGATAACCCAATTCACAAACCCGTATTCTGTTTTCGTACACATCGGGCTCGGAGAGAGTTCCTTCCAACTCCACCACCTTGAAGGGGAAGCCCGTTGGGGATCCCACGGGGTCGGTGAAGACATGAGCCTGGCTTCGTCGGCTCAGTTCCAAGACCCGGTGCTTCACGTCACTGTCGAAACCCGACTCCTCGCAATAGGCAAAGGCGGTGCCTACCTGGACGCCGGCCGCACCCAGTTCCAGGGCATCCTGAACACGACTCGGATCTGCGTATCCACCTGCTAGCCAGAAGGGCAGGTTGAGCTCGCGAATAACGGAGAAGTCAGGCAGGTCACGGTCTCCGTAAATCGGCTCGCCCTGTTCGCTCAGCTGCAGTTTGCCTCGCGGTGGTGCATTGTGGCCACCGGCGGTGGGGGATTCGACGATAAACCCGTCAACCGGTGTGTCGATCCTGCGGGCAAGCAATGTGGCGAGGACATGTGACGACACGATGGCGAGAAAATCCGGTCGTTTCACTGTGGGATCAGTCCCATTCATCACCGTTGCGGGGTCAAAATGGGTGTAATAGCTGTCGTCAGCGGTGGCATCCTTCAGTTCGAGCCGCAGCTCGACTGGAAGACCCTTGGAGAGGTCGTCGAGTATCGCGGGGATGGTTCTGGGTATCCCGGCACCCATGAGCACATAGTCGACATCGGCGAGCATCGCACCGTAAAGGGACGGCAAGGTGGGGGACTGGAGTTTCTCGAGATAGTTGATCCCCACCAATCCGTCATGGCCTTCCTTGGCGAGGTATACCTCGACGAAGTTGGAGGCGACCAGCAGTCCATCAACATTTTTCGACGGGTTGTCTCTTCGCATCGAGGTCTGTTTGAACCTCTGGTCGGTTTGCTTGCCTCCTTCCACGAAGTATCGGGCCAGAAGCCCATCCGCCACCTCGGGGACCGGAAACGCAGCGAGAGCTCTTCTCATGTGCCCTCCCGGGTCTCCGATTTGGAGACGGCGCGCCAGGACAGAATCCATGGCAGTACCAGAGACGACACCGAGATGGCCCGCCTCGGAAACGGTGCGGGCCAGCCGCCAATCCGAAACGGCAACTCCCATGCCCCCCTGGATCAGAATCGGCTGTTCGCGTCTCATGACCAGCATGATAGGAACCCCAAGAGCCCTAGAGCTATACGGCTACTGAACAATATGATATCCCGATGTCATCGAAGGTCTCTCAGAGCGCCGGCCAAGACTGGAAAGGGTTGGGCGACTTGATCGACCTGGCAACCCAGCGATTGACGGCCCCGGTCGAGGGCATTCACGATGCGATTGCAGACCGATGGTTCGGTGTCGCCGGGCGGCGAGTTGCGCCCGCGCGCAATGCCTACCGTGCCTTGACTGCACCGGTCTTCAACTCGGTCCGCCTCACCGGGTCGACTTTGGGCACGGCGGTCGGCCTCGGTGCGATTGCTGTCGCAGGCCGAAAAGACTTGCGCCCCCTGTGGCGTTCACCACGTGGCAGCGGGATCCAGGCATTTTTCAACGCGCTGTGGGGAGACGAGCTCGAACGACGCGGAAGCACAATGAGTATCGAATTCGGGCTTCGGGACGCCGGTGGCGAGCCGGTCGGCTTGGATGCCGACTCGCTTGCCCGGGCATTTGCCGAGCCATCCTCTCGGCTGATCGTATTGGTCCATGGCCTTGGAGAAACCGAGCGCTGCTGGCAGCCACAGACTTCCGAAGAAGGATCGGCACCCGGCTTGGCCGACCTTCTCATCTCTGACTCGTTCACTCCTTTGCTGGTGCGTTACAACACGGGCCGACATGTGTCGGACAACGGTGTTGCCCTGGCTGCCCTGTTGAGTGAGGTCACAGACAACTGGCCCGTTCCGGTGGAGGAGATTGCCCTGGTTGGCCATTCAATGGGCGGGCTGGTGGCGCGCAGCGCGGTACACGCCGGTCAGGACGCCGGGCAAGCCTGGATGAGTGCTGTTCGCCACGTGGTGGCACTGGGCTCTCCGCATTTGGGCTCCCCGGTCGAGAAAGGAGCGAACATTGCCGCATGGGGGCTGGGTCTTGTGCCCGAAAGTCGCCCTCTGGGCGAGTTCATCAATAATCGCAGCGTCGGGATCAAGGACCTTCGTTATGGCGCCGTCAGTGAGGAAGATTGGCTGGGATTCGACCCCGACGAGCTACTGAACGACTTCGTGGTGGATCTTCCCCCACCGAAAGGGGTGGATCAGCATTTCATTGCCGGTGTGATCACCGCCGAGCCAACGCATCCCGTAGGGGCTCTCGTTGGTGACCTAATTGTTCGGGTTGGAAGTGGCACCGGCCGCGGACGCCGTCGTCGTGTTGACGCCAATGACGTGCAGGTGGTGGGAGGCAAGAGACACCCCGATCTGCTCCACGATGCCGCCGTCCACGAGCAAGTGCACGCCTGGCTCACTCCCGACACCAGGTCGACCACCGTCTAGAGCGCCAATTCTCCAGGATGTCTTGCGATAATCCGTCAGTTTTCATGTTTCCTGTCACACCTGGTTTCTACGTTTTGGGTATGGGAAAAGGAGAGCAGCCGCGGATCGTTGTTCCGCTTCTTGTGGACAAGGAGGGGGCTCCTATCGACGAGCTCGATGATCACATTCTGCTGTTGGAGTTTGTGAAACATCGTCTCGATGTGGAGTGGACCGAGTCGTTGGCTGCGTTCGAGGATCGTGACGGTCACGAGGTCCACGGTTATCCGTCGATAGTGGCGTATTTGAAGCACCGGGCTCGCATGGTTGCGTCTCGTGCCAAACTCGAAGGATCCGAAACCCCTGATGTTGGAGGTGAGAAACCTCACATCAACATCTTCGTCGATATCGATGCTTTGGAGGGGACGC
Organism: Acidimicrobiia bacterium; assembly: GCA_030623125.1. GTDB lineage: Bacteria > Actinomycetota > Acidimicrobiia > Spongiisociales > ZC4RG35 > SZUA-217. Next base: position 735 of record JAUXMQ010000073.1, on the reverse strand, counting down.
CGGGCGGGCTTCACGAAACCGAGGGCGGACGGGTGCTCGACGTGGAGACCATTCGTCAGCTTTCGTGTGACTCGTCGGTGTCACGCATTGTGTGGAAGGGTCGGTCAGAGATTCTCGACGTCGGACGTCCTACCCGGGTCATCCCCGCCGCAATTCGTAGGGCGGTCATTTCCAGAGACCATCACTGTGTACGGAAAGGCTGTAGTCGCAAACCACGATGGTGTGATGTCCACCACATCATCTCCTGGGCCGACGGGGGCGAAACCGTGCTCGAAAACCTGTGTCTCCTCGCCGCTACCACCACACACTGGCACACCGTCACGAAGGCGAATTCGCAGAGTTCCTCGACAGCCCAACGTTCGAACCGGTCGTAGGTCACCGACCTACATAGGGGTGGCCCTTCCCCACCACCCCATTATCGATCCAGCCGCTACTTGCCTTCGAAGTAGTCGACCTCCGCGGATCCATCGATGAACTTCGCCAAGCTCGATCTGCTGTCCGCGCCTGGCGCCATGCCTGCAAACACTCCTATGTTTCCCGAGTCCGGGTACTCCGCGATCTCCGGCTCGACCATGGTCGACATCATCAAGATTCGGGCCTCACTGTCTGATCGGTTGATCACCTGATGAGCACCCGACGGTCCCCTTCGGAACAAAATGGCATCACCCTTGCCGGCCTCCTGTTCGCCCTCGGGTGTACGGACGTGAACGGTCCCTTCGATGACGATGAGCATCT
>JAUXMQ010000248.1 GCA_030623125.1 Acidimicrobiia bacterium | reverse complement strand
GCCCTGACCTTGAACGCCTGTGGTGACCCTTCATCGAGGGCCGTCAGTTTGGCCAACTCGGCCAGCATCCGAATCAGGTCCGATCGTGTGGTCATCCTCCGGGATTATCGCCCAAGCCATCGACGGGGATCGAATTCGGCCCGAGACACTCCCCTGATCTCCAGGTCTCCAAAGACCGGGACGTTGACCACCACCGCTGCCACAACCAGCACCACCCTGACGCTCAAGGCGGGGTCGACGCGGCATGCGCACGAGACGAGTCTTGCCCCATTCCTCGCCACGACGGCCTGTGCCTCCTTCACGGGGCTCTGCCGTCCGGCTCCCGGATAGGTAGCGACCGCGGCAGCCAGGGCCCCCGCATCGGCTGCGATATTCGCCTGAACTCGAGCCGAATAGGCCACTCCCAGCGACGCTGTGGCCACTACGACCACCGAAAGAAGGGCGATGACACCGGCCATCACCACTGCCATCGCCCCTCTCTCGGAGCTCATCTCTCGACAAGCATCGTGGCCGAGACTGACAGCTCGACTCCGAATCCGTCAGGAAACGGCGCCCCGAGCCGATGACGCAGCCGGGCCGAGACTCGAGCCGGTGCTCCGACGACACCAGGTCGCGAAACAGAGATCCGCACCCGGTCCCGAACCGATGGCGTCAGCGCGTTTTGAACGGCCTCGACAGCCCTCGCGGGATCCGGACTCGTGGCCGCCACCCGGGCACCGTCTCGAACCGCACCGAGCAGTTCGATCCTGGTTCGAGCAACAGAAACAACCTGAAGCCCAGCGACCAGAACCACAATCACCAACGGCACGACCAAGAAGAACTCGACGGTCACGCTGCCACGGTCGCCAATCAGAATTTGCCGACCACCCATCCAATCACCTTGCCAAACAGGCTTCCCAAGAGACCGCCGCCGCTACCCGACTGAAGCCACTTCAAGGCAATGATCGCCAACGCAGTGGCGGCGAGAATCACCAGGAAGTACTCAACGGTTGCCTGCCCGCTCTCATCGTTGCTGCGTGCGAGCAGCCTCACCCAAAGACGTGTCATGGACACTCCTTCCATACCGGTGACCGACCGGCGCGGGGAGAAGTGCGGAGATCAAGACCATGCCCCTGTCAACTCGTCGAAAAGCTGAAACAGCGACGGCGCATAGAGCATGAGAACCAAACCAGGAAGCATGAAGAGCGTGACCGGCACCATCAGACGCACGGGAAGTGAGCGAGCCCGTGCGAGGCGACGGGTGCGCTCCTCGGCAAGATCCTGTTCGAGCAGTCGCCTGACGGTCGAGGTGAGTGACCCGCCTGAGCGCTGCGATCTCGCCAGCTGAGCGACCACCGGGCGCAACCCAGGGCCGGCGAGGGGTATGGCGGCAGTCAGCCCGGAGACGGTTGCCACCCGAGCGACCCGTCTCAGGTCTAGATGCTCAGGCAGTGAAGCAGAAACGTGCTGGAGCCCCGCCAGAACGGAAAGACCGGATCGAAGCTCGACCAGAAGAAGGAGCAGGACGAGACGAGTCGGCGGCTGTGTGCTCCGGCGTGCCCGGATCCGCGGTATGAGAAGCGCTACCGAACCGCCGACCAGGGCACCCAGCGGGCCACCGATGATCAGACCGGCCGATGCGCCAAATACGGAGAGAATCATCTCGCCCGCCACATCAGCAGAGCTGCGCTCACTATGCCGGTGATGAACAGCAGCAAGCCGGTGACACCGGCGATTCTCTGCTCGGGGGCTGCAAGGAGACCTGTCAGCGTGCCCGACTGGGCCTGAATCACGAGATAGATCACGGGAACAGAGACAAAGACAATCGCGGTGGCTCGCGCAGGAGAGGAGCCAACCCGCACTTCGTGGGAGATCTCGGAGCGGGCGATCGCAACCGAGCCGATCTCGTCAAACAAGTCTGCCGCCCGGGACCCGGACCTTGCCGCTGTCTTGATCGTCATCTCCAACTCGACGCCCACGTCCTCGAACTCGTCGCCCAGGGCCCTGGCAATATCGTCAATGGAAGAGCCCGGATCCGCGGCACGGTACGAACCTCTGACCGAGGCTCCCGCGGCAGAGAGAGCCTCTCGCAAAGGTGACCCAGCCCGGAGTTCCGAAGCCACGGCCTCGCAGAACAGGGCTGAGCAAGCCTCGGCGTCACGACGGGCCCTCCACATGGATATCGCCGCTACGCCAACGACGACAACCGGGAGATAGAGAGTGATGGCCAGCAGCCCGACACGACGAACATCGATGCCGGCTGCGAGCGCCACAGCAAGAGCGAGAAGCTCCATCATCCTTCGCCATCGTCGATCTGGTCGACGCGGACGATGGAGTGAACACGTCTCCCCTCCGATCTTCGCTCGACCTGAACGATTGTGTCCACGGCTGTCCGCAACTGTCTGGCAATTGCCGACTCTGATGTGTCGCCGGCCGAAAGGGCCAATGTTTCCAACCTCCACAGTGCCTCACGAGGCGAATTGGCGTGGACCGTTGTCAGAGAGCCCCTGTGCCCGGTGTTCAGGGCAGATACCAGGTCCATCGCCTCGGGACCTCTCACCTCACCGACAATGATCCGATCGGGACGGAGTCGAAGCGCCGACCGGACCAAGGATCGGATGGTGATCTCACCCACTCCTTCCGCATTGGGATGACGGGCCTCGAGTCGCACGACGTGGCCGGGGAGAGCCAGTTCGGCCGCATCCTCAATGGTCACCACACGTTCTGAGGCGGGAATGACAGCGGCGAGAAGATTGAGAAGTGTCGTCTTTCCAGCCCCGGTTCCACCTGAGATGACGATGGTGCGACGGTC
>JAUXMQ010000077.1 GCA_030623125.1 Acidimicrobiia bacterium | reverse complement strand
CTCCGCCCATCGTCCCCGACATCGAGGTCGGACCGTCGTCGTCATAGATGATGAGATCCTCCGGGGCAAGATCCCTCTCCTCGTCATCGAGGGTCACCAGAGTCTCCCCTACCGACGCCCGCCTGACGACCAAACGGGCACCTGCTATCGAGTCTGCATCAAATGCATGAAGGGGATGGCCCAACTCGAACATGACGTAGTTGGTGACATCCACAACGTTTGAGATCGAGCGGACACCGATCTTGTGGAGACGGTGTCGGATGTTGAAAGGAGACGGGCCAACCGTGACGCCCGTGATCTCACGAGCGGTGAAACGTCTGCAGCCGACTGGATCATCAACCTGGACCTCGATCTTCGTCGACCCTTCCACGGTGCTCATCTGTAACTCCGGCAAACGGTGCTCGATACCGAAATGAGCGGCGAGGTCTCGCGCCACACCGAGTATCGACATGGCGTCGGGTCGGTTCGGAGTGATCTCCAGATCGAAAACCAGGTCGGGAAGTTCGACGATGTCGGCAAATGGGGTCCCGATCTCCGGATCCCCGTCGAGGACGAGGATGCCGGCGTGATCATCGCCGAGACCGAGTTCCCGTTCTGAGCAGATCATTCCGTTTGACTCAACGCCTCGGATGTTTCGCCGGCCGATCTCGAACTCGCCCGGGAGAACCGCTCCAGGTGCGGCGACCGGGACTATCGCCCCGGTCTCGAAGTTCCAAGCGCCGCAGATGATCTGGGTGGGCCCGCTGCCGGCGTCAACCTGACAGACCCGGATCTTGTCGGCGTCGGGATGCGGGGCGATCTCGACTACCTTCCCGACCAGCACGTCGGACCACTCGGGTCGAATCGTCTCAACGCTATCAACGGTGAGTCCGAGCATGTCAAAGGCATAGCTCAACTCCCCCACATCGGTGGTGGGAAGATCCACGAACTCCTGGAGCCAGACGAGCGGAACTTTCACCAGCGGCCCGTTCCGAAAGTACGCAGACGTTTCGACAGACGGACCACTAGAACTGCTCCAGAAAGCGAACGTCGTTGTCTATGAAGTGCTTGACGGTGTTTATCCCGTGGCGAACCATGGCAAGTCTCTCCACACCCACCCCGAAGGCGAACCCGGTCAGTTGGGCGGGGTCATATCCAACGGCTTCAAGCACATTTGGATCGACCATCCCGCATCCCAGCAACTCGACCCACCCGGACCCCCCGCAAACCCGACACCCTGGTTCACCCCCGTCACAGGCAAAACAGGAGACGTCTAGCTCGGCACTGGGCTCGGTGAAGGGAAAGAAGTGAGGTCTCATCCGGACCGTCGACTGTGGCCCGAAGAACTCCCTGGCGAAGTGAAGCAGCGTCCCTTTGAGATCTCCGAACTTGATGTCGGTGTCAACTGCAAGACCCTCGATCTGGTGAAACACCGGCAGGTGAGTGGCATCAACAGTATCGGTTCGATAAGTGCGACCCGGCACCACGATGTACACGGGCGGATCATTGCCCTCCATCCATCGGGCCTGGACCGGCGACGTGTGGGTTCGGAGCAAGACCTCGTCGTCGGGGTCACCCCAATCGAGATACATCGTGTCGGACTCGAGACGAGATGGGTGGGTCAGCGGAGTGTTGAGAGCGTCAAAGTTGTACCAGGCGAGCTCGGCCTCGGGGCCCGACGCCACCCGATATCCGAGCCCGACAAAAATGTCAACTGCCTCGTCGATCGTCTGCTGAATGAGATGGAGCGAGCCCTTCGGGAAAGTCACCGACTCGAGAGTGACATCAATCGACTCTTCGAGCAGTCGTCGACCCTCATCTTCATCCTCGAGTTCCGCCCGGCGGCTGGTCAATAGCGCGGTGATCGTCTCCTTTGCCTCATTCAGTTTGGCCCCGACTTTTGGCCTGTCTGGAGGGTCGAGCTTGCCCATGCCGCGGCGGACCTCTCCAACCGGTGAGTTCTTGCCGAGGAGAGATGATTCGAGCAGCGCCAAGTCCTCCAGGGAGGCCACGGCAGCGACTGCTGCGGGGGCCTGGGAGATTGCCTGGTCCAGTGTTGAGATCGAATCCACTACCGGTGGCAGGTTAGACCTGGTCTGGGCTCTGACCCGATCGTTTGGAGAGCTCGTAGACGACTATGCCGGCGGCCACCGAAGCATTGAGGCTCTCCGTAGAGCCGCTCATTGGAATTGTGACCCGCCAGGCTGCTGTCGCCACAACCTCGTCCGGCAGTCCTGCCGCCTCTTCCCCCACGAGAACGGCAAGAGGTGATCCGTCGATCTGATCAGGCCCAACTCCTCCTTCGACCACAGTCGCCACCGTATTCCAGGCCTTCAGGAGGTCGAGGTCGTCGATCCTCATCACGGTGGTGTGGAACTGTCCGCCGGCGCCTGCCCGCAGTGCCTTGGGGGCCCAAGGATCGGCGGAGCCGACCGTGTACGCGTAGGACCAGCCAAAAGCCGCTGCTGTTCGCAGAAGGGTTCCGACGTTTCCAGGATCGGACACCCCGACCGAAACCACTACGTTTCTTCCTCCAGGCAGCGAGTCCTCCGGTATGTCGATAACGGCGATGGGACCCCTCGGCGTATCGGTCCCCGCCACACGGCCAAGGGCCCTTTCGTCAATGGGCAAGAGCGACAGATGGTTATCCGCGCAGAGAGAGGCGGTCGTGTCGTCTGTCGGCAATGAGAAGACGGTGTCCACCATCACACCGGCCTGGAGAGCCTCGGCAAGCAGATTGGGACCTTCGAGGATGGTTTGACGCCGCTCCTTGCGGTATCTGGCGCGATGAAGCCGGGCCGCCTCCACTACGAGCTCGTTGCGGTGGTTGCGGACCGGCTCCATGGTGTGTCTCCGACCGGTGGTCAGCTCTGCTTTGACACCTCTACCAATTGGGCAAAGGCGTCGGGATCGGTGACGGCGATCTCGGCCAACATCTTGCGGTCGACTTCGACATCGTGGGCCTTCAGTCCGGCGATGAATTGGCTGTAGGTGGAGCCGTTCAAACGGGCGGCCGCGTTGATCCTGGAGATCCAGAGCCTCCGGAACTCGCCTTTGCGGGCGCGACGATCGCGGTATGCGTCCTGCATTGCATGCATGACCTGCTCGTTCGCCGTGCGATAGCGGCGACTGCGGGCGCCCTTGTATCCCTTCGCACGATCGAGAACCTTCTTGTGTGACTTCTTTGCGTACACCGCACGTCTTGCGCGAGTCATCTCATTCCCCCCTCAGCGACCAAGCTGTTTCTTGATGACCTTGGCGTCGCCGGGAGCCATCTCGACTTCTCCAGACCTGCGCCGATAGGTCGACTTGCCTTTGGCAAGGCGAAGATGGCCACGGCCGGCCTGACGGCGCATGAGTTTGCCGGTGCCGGTCACTTTGATGCGTTTCTTGGCGCCGCTGTGTGTCTTCATCTTTGGCACGGCGTCCTCCTATTCCTCTTCCTGCTTCTCATTCTTCTTCACGGCTGGAGCCTTGATCCGTCTCATGGGAGCCAGCACCATCGTCATCGAGCCGCCTTCCACTTTCGGAGCCTGCTCCACAGTTCCGAACTCGGCCAGGTCGGCCGCCAGTCGATCCATGAGGTCCTTCCCGAAAGAGGGTCGCTCGTTTTCTCTGCCGCGGAATCTGATGGTCATTTTGACCTTGTCGTAGTTTTGGAGAAACTCCTGAGCTTTGCGTCGGGTGATATCGAAATCGTGGTCACCTATCCGCACGCGCATGCGGAGCTCCTTTATCGTCGTGCGAGTCTGACTCTTTCGAGCCTCGCGTTGCTTGACGGACTGTTCGTATTTGTATCTTCCATAGTCCATCAACCTGCAAACCGGCGGCTTCGCCGTGGGAGCCACCTCGACAAGGTCAAGGTCTAGTTGCTCCGCAAGCCATAACGCCTCATTGAGTTTCTTCACTCCGATCTGCTCTCCATCTGGTGCGACCACACGAACCTCTTTGGCTCGTATGCCACCATTCACGCGCAGCTCGCTGATGCCGATACCTCCTATAGGTAGCCAATAAAAAACAGCAGGCGAACACCTGCTGCACACACCGGTAGTTCCGGTTCTCTGGTAACCGCGGCTCGCGCGACTCGGGATTGCCCTCTAGGTCTGCGGCCGGGTGGGGAAGCAGCAGCTTCCGCTCTTGCTATGTGTTGTCCCGAGGAGGATACCAGCCAACGGGACCGAGCCCATATTCGGCGACTGAGTGGCCCCACTCAGGGACTCTCCAGTCTGGCGATGGCGGTTGCGGTCAAGATCGCCGCGTCCACCGCTTCAACGCCTTTGTTGGCGTCGCCTTGATCGGATCGTTCGACCGCGTCGCCATAGTCGTGGACGGCGAGAATGGCGTTTGTCACCGGCACTCCACTGTCGAGGGCAACCCTCGTGATTCCCGATGTCGACTCACGGACGACGATCTCGTAGTGATCCGTATCACCCCTCACAATCGTGCCGATGGCGACGACGGCGTCGCATCCCTGGTCAATGAGAGCCTTGGCCGCCAGAGGAAGCTCGAGGGCTCCGGGCACCCGCAGCACAGTAACCTCCGACACACCCAGTTCTTCACAGCGTGACTCGGCGCCATCCAGGAGACGATCGGTGATTGTCTGGTTCCAGGACGCCACCGCCAACCCAATGTGGAGGCCGGCGCCGTCTGTCACCCCTTCGACGATCACTCCTCTTCGTCCCTGGCGAATTGGTGACCGAGTCGACTCACCTTGGTTTGGAGGTATTTCCGGTTCTCGTCGTTGGCCTCCACTGCCAGAGGAACTTGGGAAAGGATGGAGAGCCCGTAGCCTTCGATTCCGGCTCTTTTGGTCGGATTGTTGGTCATCAAGTGCATCGACCGGACGCCGAGGTCGTAGAGGATCTGGGCACCGACCCCATAATCGCGTGAATCAACCGGCAGTCCGAGATTCACATTGGCGTCCACGGTGTCGAGACCCTCATCCTGAAGCCGGTAAGCCGCCAGCTTGTGAAGCAGCCCGATCCCCCTCCCTTCGTGGCCTCTGATGTAGAGAACGACTCCCCGTCCCGCTTCGCCGACCCGGTTCAGGGCCTCGTCCAACTGTTGGCCGCAGTCACAACGAAGACTTCCGAACACATCTCCGGTCAGGCATTCAGAATGGACACGCGTGAGGACGGCTTCGCCGTCCCCTATCTCACCCATGACCAGGGCCATGTGCTGGCGATCGTCGATCAACGAGCGATAGCCCACTGCGGTAAATATTCCGTGATCTGTCGGGACCCGGGCTTCCACCACGCGCTCGACCAACTTCTCGGTCTCGCGTCGATACGCGATCAGGTCGGCAATGCTCCCCATGGCAAGTTCGTGCTCTTTGGCAAAACGCTCGAGTTCGGGCAGTCGTGCCACGGTGCCGTCGTCGTTCATGATCTCCGCGAGGACACCGGCCGGGTATTTGCCGGCAAGACGGGCAAGGTCCACGGCGGCCTCGGTGTGACCGGCCCGTTTCATCACGCCGCCTGGCTCGTACCGCAGGGGGTACATGTGACCCGGCCGCGCCAGATCTCCCGGCTCGGTGTCAGGGTCGAGGACCGTCATGATGGTCCGGCAGCGGTCCGCGGCCGAGATGCCCGTGGTGGTGCCTTCGGCGGCATCGATCGAAACGGTGAAGGCGGTTCGACGCACATCGGTGTTCTTGGCAACCATCATCGGAAGATCGAGCTCGTCGAGGCGCTCACCGACAATGGGGAGACAGATGATGCCGCTGGTATGTCGCAGCATCATGCCGATCTTGTCCGGCGTGGAGTCTTCGGCGGCAAGGATGAGGTCGCCTTCGTTCTCACGGTCTTCGTCATCGACCATTACCACCATCTCCCCCAGGGAGATCGCCTCGATGATGTCGTTGATCGGTGTAAACGTCACTCTCTGGCTTCCAGCAGTCTCTCCACGTACTTGGCAATCACGTCGTTCTCCAGGTTTACGGTGTCACCGGACTTGCGCACCCCGAGTGTTGTGACTTCGTGGGTGTGCGGGATCAGGGCAACCGTTAACGACTCTTCGGTCAGGGCGGACACCGTCAGGCTCACGCCATCGACCGTGATCGAGCCTTTCTCGATGATGTACGGCATGAGTTTCGGTGGCGGTTCGACTGTCATCACCGTTCCTCTGTTGTCGT
>JAUXMQ010000013.1 GCA_030623125.1 Acidimicrobiia bacterium | reverse complement strand
GAAATCCTCCGGTAGTCAGACCCACTTGGCGACTGAGCTCCACACGCAGAGAATGGTATCTCGGACGAAGGAAACAGGTCAGAAACAACTAAAGCCAACCCCGGGTTACCTTGCCCTGATGAGGAGGTCCGGTGCACTTGTTCTCGCCGTGGTGACCGCCTGTGCCACAGGCACCGTTACCACCGCCGACCCGACGAGCACCACCACTTCACCGACCACCACCGAGGGCGTTGCACCCGGCCCTTCCACGACCACAACCGAGGCTGCCCCACGCCCAACTTTCCCACCGGCGCCGGATTTTCCGGAAGGTCCTCTCGATGCGACAACCGAGGAGGGGCTCGAACGTCTCCTCAGCCAGGTCTACACCAGGGAGTTTGACGCTTCCAATCTTGTGCGAGTCGTCGAAGGTGGGGACATCAGGGCTGCGTGGGCGATCGCAGACCTCTTGCGCTTCTATCAGACCGGCCCGGATCGCGATGAGCTGCTCTGGGCGTTCACCCAACTCACGGGAATCGACTACGTGCCGAGCCGTGTCGACTTCAAATGGGCTATGGACAATCTCATCGCCTGGGACATGCCCGCATGGGACGGTTATGCCGAAACGAAACGTCAGATCTACACGCCAGTAGAATCACTCTGGGAGAGCTTCTTCGACGAGGACCAGGGTGTCGACTGGCGTTTGGTCGTCTGGGGCGGCGTTATCGCGGACGATCGACCCCTCGGTGACAATGGGCCCTGCAACTGCATCCCCTCTCTCGACAACCCGGCAACCACCGATGCAGCCGGGGGTGCCTGGTACCCGGACGACAGGGTCATCTTCGGCGTCGTTGTCAATGGTGAAGGACTGGCGCTCCCCAAGCACCAGATGGAGGTGCATGAGATGGTGAATGTCACACTTGGCGGCCGCGCCCTTGGAATCCCCTATTGCACTCTTTGCGGCTCTGCTCAGGCGTATGTGACCGACAACGTAAAGGGCACCGATCGGGTTGTTCTGCGCACTTCGGGGTTGTTGTCGAGGTCGAACAAGGTGATGTATGACCTGACGACAGGGTCGATGTTCGACACTTTCACCGGTCAAGCCCTGACAGGTCCCCTGGGCGAGGCCGGTGTTGTCCTCGAGCAGGTGTCAGTCGTCGGCTCGACTTGGGGAGATTGGAAGGAGGTGCATCCTGACACCAGGATCCTCGCCGAGGACGGCGGGATAGGCAGGGAGTACCGCGACGACCCACTTGGCAGCCGGGACGCGTTCGGCCCGATCTTCCCGGTCGGAAACGTCGATTCCCGGCTTTCGACCATGGAGCCCGTGGTTGGGGTAATCGCTCCTGACGGAACTCCGCTCGCCTTCCCCGTTGATGCCACTCGAGACGAACTGGCGGGCGGTGAGGAGATCGAGTTCGAAGGCGTGGTTGTGAGACTCACCGACGGAATCCGTGTGTTCGCCCCGGACGGGATCGAGCTGACCACTCACCAGGCGTTCTGGTTCGCCTGGAGTCAGTTCCACGCAGAGACCCTGGTCTGGACGCCGGCCGGCTCCTGACCGACTAGACCCATCTCCCCGACAATCCCCGGCACCAAGGCCGGAACAGCCAATAATCAGCACATGGAATGGCTTGCCGACACTCTTGGAATTGCCGATCGTACAGTCGAGCAGGCTGTCATCTCATTCGTCGTCGTTGCAGGACTCATCACTCTTCGTTGGGCCATCCTGAGATGGCTTCGTCCACAATTGGAAGACGTCGAGTCTCAGTACCGGGCTACCAAGCTCACCAACGCAGCCATCACTGTCACTGCGCTCATCAGCCTTCTCTTCATCTGGATCGATGCGTTTGCCTCACTGACCACATTCCTCGGTCTGCTGTCCGCCGGTATCGCCATAGCGCTCGGCGATCTTCTCAAGAACATGGCGGGGTGGGCTTACATCATGACCAGGAAGCCTTTTCAGGTGGGCGATCGAATCGAAGTGCGAGGGCGGCACGGCGACGTTGCCGATGTCCGTCTCTTCAGGTTCACGCTCATGGAAGTCGGTAACTGGGTCGAAGGTGACCAGATCACCGGAAGACTCGTCCACGTTCCCAACGGTGTGATCTTCACCGACGACTTGGCCAACTACACGGAAGGGTTTGACTACATCTGGGAAGAGATAGGTTTCACGGTCACCTTCGAGTCGAGTTGGGAACGCGGCGAGGAGCTTCTGCGACAGGCGATCCGAACGGCGGTCCCCGAAGCAAAAGAGGAGGCCAGTGAGGGGATATGGCAAACCGCCCGCGACTACCGGCTCACCATCGGCGAGCTCGATTCAGACGTATTCATTCGTGTCGACGACCATGGCGTGACCCTCATAGGTCGCTACCTGGTCAACGTCCGCCAGCGAAGAATGGTCAAGTCGACACTCTGGAGAAGCATTCTCGATGCGGTCGGAGGCGAGCCGGCGGTCAGCTTCGCGTACCCGACGACACGTACCTACTTCGACTCGCCGATCGAAGTGACCAACAACCCTTGATCAACTGATTTCGAGTTCGTTCTCCGACACCGACACCTTGACCGAGTCGTTCTCGCCGAACCGACCCTCCAGGATGGCTGTTGCTATTGGGTCAGCAAGGTCCCTCTGAATGACTCTCTTGAGCGGACGAGCCCCGTACACGGGGTCGAATCCACGCTCCGCCAGAAGATCGAGGGCATCATCGGTGACGGATAGGTGAATACGACGATTGGCGAGCCGATCGGAGAGCGATTCGAGCTGTATCTCCACGATCATGCGGAGATCCTCGCGCGTCAGCCTGTCGAAGACGATCACATCATCGATCCGGTTGAGGAACTCGGGCCGGAAGGTTTCGCGAACAGCGGTCATGATCCGCTCTTCCACCACTTCTCGCGGAAGCTCAGGATCGATGAGGGTCGAGCCCAGGTTCGACGTCATGATCAACACCACATTGGAGAAGTCAACAGTTCGGCCCTGCCCGTCGGTGAGCCTGCCGTCGTCTAGTAGCTGGAGGAGGACGTTGAAGACCTCGACGTGGGCCTTTTCGACCTCGTCGAGGAGCACCACCGAATAGGGGCGGCGACGCACGGCTTCGGTGAGTTGACCCCCCTCGTCGTATCCGACGTATCCGGGAGGCGCACCGATCATTCGGCTCACCGAGTGTTTTTCCATGTACTCCGACATGTCGATGCGGACCATCGACCTGTCATCATCGAAGAGAAACTCCGCGAGAGCACGGGCCAACTCGGTCTTCCCCACGCCGGTTGGGCCGAGGAACATGAAGGAGCCCACGGGCCGATGTGGGTCGGACAGACCGGCTCGGCTCCGACGCACCGCGTTAGCCACCGCCGCCACCGCGTGGCCCTGGCCGACTACTCGCTGGTGCAGGTGTTCCTCGAGCCTGATCAGCTTCTCGGTTTCACCTTCCATGAGCTTGGAGACCGGAATGCCCGTCCAGCGGGCGACCACTTCGGCCACATCTTCTTCTGCCACCTCTTCGGAAAGCATCGAACCTTCCTCATGGAGAGCTGAAAGCTCCTGCTCCGCAGTTTCGAGTTGTGAGGTCAGCTCATTGATGGTTCCGTAGCGAAGCTCGGCGGCCCTGGCGAGATCGCTCTGTCTCTCAGCCATCTCCGCCTGACCGCGGGCTGTCTCGATCTGCTCTTTCAGAGCGCTGATGGCGGTGATGGCGTCTTTCTCCAGATTCCAGCGCGCCGAAAGCCCGTTGACCTCTTCACTGAGGTCGGCAATCTCCTTCTCAACACCAGCTAGACGCTCTACCGCTACCGCGTCAGTCTCCTTTTTCAGTGCCTCACGCTCGATCTCCAGCTGGATGCGTTTGCGGGTGAGCTCATCGATCTCCTCCGGCATCGAATCGATCTCAATACGGAGACGGGACGCCGACTCATCGATCAAGTCGATGGCTTTGTCCGGCAGGAAGCGCGCCGGGATATAGCGGTCGGAGAGAACGGCCGCAGCCACAAGAGCAGAATCGGTGATGCGAACCCCGTGGTGAACTTCATAACGCTCCTTCAGGCCTCGAAGAATGCTGATCGTCTCCTCAACGGAGGGAGGGTCGACCAGAACCGGCTGAAAGCGACGCTCGAGGGCAGCGTCCTTCTCGATGTGCTTGCGGTACTCATCGAGAGTGGTCGCTCCGATGAGACGGAGCTCGCCCCTCGCCAGCATCGGCTTGAGCATGTTCGAGGCATCCATTGCCCCTTCCGCCGCGCCGGCGCCAACGATGGTGTGAAGTTCGTCGAGAAAGGTGATGATCTCTCCACCCGACTGTTTGATCTCATCGAGAACCGCTTTGAGTCGCTCCTCGAACTCGCCGCGGTACTTCGCCCCGGCAACCATCGATCCGAGGTCGAGTGCCACGATTCGTTTTGTCTTCAGTCCCTCGGGCACGTCACCATCGGCGATGCGGCGAGCGAGACCTTCGACGATCGCGGTCTTGCCAACACCTGGCTCACCGATCAGAACAGGATTGTTCTTGGTCCTCCGGGACAGGACCTGGATCACACGACGGATCTCGTCATCGCGCCCGATGACCGGGTCTAGTTTCCCTTCGGCGGCTACGGCAGTGAGATCACGGCCGTATTGCTCGAGAGCGTTCAAGGTGTTCTCGGGATCCTCTGACGTGACACGACGGCCACCTCTGAGTTTCTGGAGCGCTTCGAGGATCGTCGCGGAGGTGAGGCCTGACTCGCGGAACAGATTCCCGATTGGGCCCGTCGAGTCGGAGAGCCCGAGCAGCAGGTGCTCCACCGAGAGATAGTCGTCGCCCATCGAGGAGCGATGACGGTCGGCATCAGTGAGCACCTCCCCCAGTTCAGGGCCGGCGGCCACTTTGGCGTCTCCGTACACCTTGGGTTGACGATCGAGAAGTCCGTCGATAGAGCGTCGGACTTCCAGTGGCGTCACTCCCAGGCCGTCGAGAAGCGGGTAGACGATCCCCTCTTGTTGGCCAAGAATCCCCAAGACGAGATGCTCGGGAGTAATCGAGGCGTGATGATGATCTTTGGCGAGTTGGGTGGCAGCCAGCAGGGCTTCCCTACTCCTCGTGGTGAGTTTTTCGGGGCTCATTTGCTATCTCTACGTATACAAGAAACTTGAGTCCAAGTGTATCAGGTTTGGACAGAGAAAGCGAGACTTCCCGGGGGCAGCGCCATGATGGTATCTTCTCTCTCGACTCCAGACACAGGGGATGATCGCGGACTATCTGGTTCAAGGCTCAGAAAGGCATGCCCGCAAGTACCTACCGAATGTCTGACCAGGGAAGCGAAGCGTTGGGACAGTGATAGGACGACCGGGGCGGTTTCGCAACTCGGTCGGTGCGTTCTTGAGGGGAGGCGACGATGATCGAGCCCAGCCGGCATCTGCCTGATGCTGCAGTTGGCAGGCGTAATGTCGAGCAAACGAAGAAACAAAGAGATTTCCCACAGGACCGATCCTGTTGCGGAGTAAGGAGGTAACAAACATGGACAACGAGGTCTGGCGATGGGTGTGGACAATCTTCGCAATCGTTATGGGGATCGGCGAGATCCTCACGGCCGGCTTCTTTCTGCTTCCCTTTGCCATCGGGGCAGCAGCGGCGGCCATCCTGGCGTGGTTCAACGCCGCGATTCTGGCCCAGTGGTTGGTCTTCTTTGGTGTATCCATCTTCTCCCTTGCCTTTCTTCGCCGCTACATCAGTCGACAGGACGAGGGCGAACAACCCAGAGTCGGTGCAAACCGTTGGGTCGGTTCTGAGGGCTTGGTCCTTCAGAGAATTGACCCGCAGACGGAAGCGGGGATGGTCCGCGTTCTCCATGAGGAGTGGCGTGCCACCGCCTCTGCGCCAATAGAAGTAGGAGCAAGAGTGGTGGTGACAGAAGTCAAAGGGGCTCGACTGATAGTCGAGCAGTTAGAGAACTGACAACGAGTCAAGCTTAGAAAGGAAGAGAACATGGCAGGAGTAATCGCACTCTTTGGGATCCTCGCTCTGGCGTTGATCGTCATCGCAGCGGCTGGGTTCAAGGTGGTCCGGCCTTTTCAGAAGGGTCTGATCGAGGTCCTCGGTCGGTACGACAAGACGGTCGGTTCGGGATTGCGCTGGGTTATGCCGTTCATCAAGCGGCTGACAAAAGTGGACATGCGCGAGCAAGTGATAGACGTTCCTCCACAGGAGGTCATCACCAAGGACAACGTGGTGGTCACCGTCGACGCCGTCATCTATTACGAGGCCACCGACCCGGTGAAGCTCTCGTACAACGTCGGGAACTTCATCCTCGCGATCACCAAATTGGCCCAGACCAACCTGAGAAATGTGATCGGTGACCTCGACCTCGACTCGGCGCTCACCTCACGCGACATCATCAACACCAAACTGCGTGAGATCCTCGACGACGCCACGGACAAGTGGGGTGTTCGAGTCGTTCGTGTCGAGATCCAGCGGATCGAGCCACCCGTCGATGTCACCGACGCCATGCATCGTCAGATGAAGGCGGAGCGCGACCGGCGAGCCGCCGTCACCGAAGCGGAAGGTGAGAAGCGATCAGCCATCCTCACCGCCGAAGGAGTCATGCAGAGTCAGATCCTCGAAGCGGAAGGACAGGCCGAGGCCATCAAACGGGTGGCCGACGCCGAAAAGTACCAAAAGCTCACCGTGGCCGAGGGAGAAGGCCAGGCCATCGAGCGGGTATTCGGAGCCATTCACAACGGAAACCCGACACCGGACCTTCTCGCCATCAAATACATGGAAGCTCTCGAGGGAGTGGCCGACGGGAAGGCCACCAAGATATTCCTGCCCCTGGACACCTCCGGTGTCCTCGGCTCGGTTGCCGCAATCGGCGAACTGTTCAAGGAGGCCTCTAGCGACGAGGCGAACGTCTGACCCCGGGTACAGCTGATACGCCCCGTATACGGGCGTATCAGCTCTTCGGGCGGCCTTATCCGGCCACCCGAATCATGCTGAGTAGTACGGCCTCAACATCTTGGGGATTCCAGGGTGGGTAGAAGACCATGGTGTATGTGTCGCAACGTTCACGCGGGGCAACGAACCAACCCGCCGCCCAAGTTCCATCAGGGTGTGGCCCAACGGCCGCCCGGGTGCCGTCGATCTCGATCTCGCCCTTCTCCGCCGGCCAGTCGACGGCCGGCAGCGTGCCCCGAATCATGGCAATCGCCACCGTTCCGTCGGTACGACCGAAAAAGGTCGTCTGGGTGCCGCCGACGGAGGTCCACACATCAGGCTCGATCTCTTCCATTCTCAGACCACCCTCCCCGACACCAAAAGGGAGAAATCCGATCTCATACGGGGCGGGCGGACACTCATCGATCGCACTTGCCCTGGTCGTGGTCGTGCTGGGCTCGGTCGTCGTCGTTGTTGCCGCCACGGCAGAAGTGGTATCGGTTGTCTCGACCGTTGTCGCCGAGCATGCGGCAACCATCAACAACAGGAACACTGACAGCCATCGCATTGGTCGGCGATGATACGGGTGCCCTGCCCGTTAGCGGAACGCGCGCATGAAGCCGTCGCGGGATCCGAGGTAGATGGTGCCATTCCAGATGGCGGGGGTTGCCTCCAGACACGCCTCGCTGATCTCGATCGTCCACTGCCGCACCGGCAGCCTCGGGTTGACCAACGAGTAGCCCCGCAACTCCCCCGTGCAGGTAGCCACAACCAGGGTGTCGTCGACGACCGAGGGTGATGACCAGGAGTGCCAGCCAACCTCGTCGCTCCAGACAATCTCACCTGTCTCGGTCTCGACTGCGATCAGCTCACCGGAGTGTGTGTTCACGTAGAGCAAACCCTCATGAAGAGCCGGCGTCGCCCAGATTCCGGTGTCAAAGCCCCCCGACGTCAGATCGATCCCCCAGATCCGTGGCTCCCCGCTGGTGTAAGGGTCTAGCTTGATCAACTGCCCGACCTCCAAGTTGCGGTCACGTTCGACAGAATCCATCTGCGATGGCTCATGCTCGATGGAGACATAGAGAAATCCGTCCTCATCAACGACGATCGTGGCGTCGATGTCGCCACCTGCGTAGTAGTCGAATACCACCGGAGCCTTGCCGTCGCGAATATTGGAGACATCGAGGCCGAGAACCCGGCCCCCCGAGTTGCCGAAGTAGACACGCTGATCGTAGGCAACGACAGAGTTCTCGATTGATACGTTGCGGCCGGATTTTGCAAGCAGATCGTCGTTGTATCCCGGTATCGCCAAAAGCATGTGCGGGTCCACGCTCACCAGTCCGTCGCTCAGGTATTCACGATGGAGCTCAAAGGCAAAGAACCAGCCGTTCTCGCCACCCTCGTAGAGGATGTCATCGATTATCACCGGGTTGGCATCCCAATCGTTGTTCCAGATCCCGTTGACGGCGTTGGCGTCGATCGACCACATCTGCTCCGGGTCACCTCGATCGAGGGCAACTATGCGGAGCTTGTTGTCACGTGAGCCGAAGTAGAGAAGAGGATATCCGTCAGGATCGACGGTCACGCTCCCCTTGATGATGTCGTTTGTCTCGAATCTGGCGCGTGTCTTCTCTCCCGTTTCAGCATCGACGAAGTGAACTGCCCGGTCGTACGCTCCGAAGATGAGCTCGGTGACACCGTCGGAGCGCTCGTAAACCACGGGCTGACCCGTCCAGCCCATCCCACACCAGACCTTCGACTCGCCGCCGGTCGAGGACGAGCTGCACATCGGAACACCTGGATACTTCCAGAGCTGGGACGGGCTTGCCGAAAGGGGACCGGTGCCGTAATAGGTGCGAGTCGGGTTCCCCCTGAACATCGTGAGTCCGGGCCTGGTTCCCCAACTCTCACCGACACTCCAGCCCGGAACAATGTTGGGCACTCGGACGACGACCTCGGAGGTCGTCGTTGTCGGCGGAACGGTCGTCGTGGGTGGGGAGGGAGTCGTGGTTGCGTCTACCTCGCCATCAGCCGACGCAGAGGTCGTTGGAGGAGATGAGCCGACAGTGATAGGCCCGTCTTCATTGCCAAGCACGGCAAAGCCGATGAAGCCGAGAACCACACCAAAGGCAATAACCAGGATCAGGGGGCCGGCGCGCTCCTCCATCAAGTCGGCGCCACTAGAGCCCCGGACCGCACTCCGGTTCTCCTGTGAGAACAGGACGGCCATGGGTCTTGATGAAAGCGGGAATCAGACACGCCTCGATGGTTCCGTCGGGATAGACGACAACACGTCCCACCGCGGTGGTGGCGCTCGGGATGGAGTTGTGTGGCCATACAAAGTTTCCAAGGGACCAGAAGACCGCCGCTCCGTCCACCATGTTGAGAGGCTGCATTCGATGCGGGTGATGACCGAAGATGATGTCCGCCCCTGCCTCGATCATCGCTTCGGCACGTTCGATGTCGTCAGCCCTTGGCGAGGTATCTAGCTCGATACCCCAATGGACCGTCACAACGACGATGTCGGCGACCTCGCTCGCCGCGGAGACCGCTTCGACCATCTGGTCGAGGTGGTCACCGCTGCGCATCCCTGGACTGTCTTCCGTTGCGTACCAGCTCGGACTGGGTGCCACCCCTCCAAACCCAACGACGGCAACTTTCCATCCATTTATCTCGAACAGAGCGGCCTCGCCCGCTTCGACGAAATCCTTGCCGGCACCGACAGCGGCGATGTCATTGGCCAGGAGTTGGGCACGACCATCAACGAGGGCATCCTTTCCAAAATCACCCGAGTGGTTGTTTGCCATGTTTGCCACGTCGATGCCGTTGGAGTGGATCGACGCCAGAGCCTCGGTCGGGCATCGGAAAGTGAAGGCCTTGTTCAGAGACTCTCCAATGTCCGACGGCACACACTCCAGGTTGATGACGGTGAGATCATCTTCGAGAAAGAGACCATCGAGCCCCGACCATGCGTGGTCATAACCGTTGACCGCGAGCGCGGGTATGTATACGGGGTCGACGGTCACGTCGCCGGTCCCATGAATGACGAGCGTTCCACGGGGAGCCTCCGTTGTGGTGGTGCTTGGCGGGATCGTCGACGTCGTAGTGGCTGGGATGGTGGTCGTCGTGGTGGTCGCCGGGATCGTGGTTGTCGTGGAATCGAGCGCCAGCGGCGGATTAGTGCTCGCCGGCGCCTCCGGCGCGTTCCACAACGTGAACGACAGGACGCCGAGAAAGACGCCACCTATGAGAACAATGAGGAGTTTGAATGCGGAACTGGACACCGGAGGAACAGGCTAAATCGGCGACAGGCCTAAGCGTGTGCTGGAACTAGAGAATCTGGCTCAGGAAGAGCTTGGTGCGCTCCTCTTGTGGACTCTTGAAGAAGTGCTCCGGTGTTCCCACTTCGACGATATAGCCATCAGACATGAACACGACACGATCTGCCACGGCGCGGGCAAAGCCCAT
This sequence comes from Acidimicrobiia bacterium, assembly GCA_030623125.1. Classification (GTDB taxonomy): domain Bacteria; phylum Actinomycetota; class Acidimicrobiia; order Spongiisociales; family ZC4RG35; genus SZUA-217. The sequence continues at coordinate 743 of JAUXMQ010000013.1, read as the reverse complement.
CTCGTGGGTGACAACGATCATGGTCATGCCGCCTTCGGCCAGCTCGATCATCACGTCGAGCACTTCCGTGATCATCTCAGGGTCGAGGGCCGAGGTCGGCTCATCGAAGAGCATCACCTTCGGCTTCATCGCTAGTGAACGGGCAATGGCTACACGCTGCTGCTGACCGCCCGATAGTTGCCCCGGGTGCTTCTTTGCCTGCTCAGGAATCCTTACTAGCTCAAGGAGCTCCATGCCCAGTTCTTCGGCCTCTTTCCTGGGCATTCGCCGCACCTGTCGTGGAGCAAGAGTGACGTTGTCGAGCACGGTGAGATGTGGGAAGAGGTTGAACTGTTGAAAGACCATCCCGGTCTCACGGCGGATCTCCTGGATGTTCTTGACGTCCTCGGACAGCTCAACGCCGTCGACAAATATGCGACCCGCGTCGTGTTCGTCGAGGCGATTGATGCATCGGATCATGGTCGACTTGCCCGATCCCGACGGCCCGATGACAACGACGACTTCCTGTCGTCCGATCTTCAGGTTGATGTCGGTCAGTGCTTGGAACGACCCAAAGAACTTGTCCACGCCGATCAATTCGATCATCACCTCACCCTTGACGGCGGTGGCGTCAGCAAAGACGTTTTGATTCGTGTCAGTCATCGGGTTCCAACTCCCAGCTTGGCTTCTAGACGTTGACTTTCTCTGGACATGGTGAAGGAGCCAACCCAGAATAGGAAGGCCACAAACACAAGTGCTTCGAT
>JAUXMQ010000218.1 GCA_030623125.1 Acidimicrobiia bacterium | reverse complement strand
GGTCATCTGGTCGTACGACCCGATGGACCCCTGGCATCTCGCCTTCACGCCGGGAGTCAGGCCGCTCGAGGTGAAGATCGATGGTCAGGTCCTACTTGCAGACGGAAAGCCGACCAGGGTGGACCCGGCAGAAATCCGGGCCAAGGCATCCGAGCAGGCGGCTCGTCTGCACGAACGGCTCTAGTGACACACCACTAACCATGTCTGATCGTTTCCAGCCGATCTCGATGGAACAACTCACCGATTGGGTTTTCACCGAATTGGAGCAGAAGGACGCGTTGTTCGGAATACCCAGGTCGGCCTTCTTCGTCCCCAGGCCGGACCATCGCTATCGGATCGAGAAGTACGGGGTGGAACTCGACACCCCCTTCGGCGTCGCCGCCGGTCCCGCCACCCAGATGGCGCAGAACATCATCATGTCGTGGCTGGTGGGAGCGCGGTTCCTGGAGCTGAAGACCATCCAGACCCTCGACGAGCTGGATGTCTCCAAACCGTGCATCGACATCGAGGACGAGGGCTACAACGTCGAGTGGTCACAGGAGCTCAAGGTCTATCAGTCGTTCGACGAGTATCTCCGCGCTTGGGTGCTGATCCACGCGCTGCATCACAAGTTCGGCTGGCACGGCGATCGGCCCGGGATGATCTTCAACATGAGTGTCGGGTACAACCTCGAAGGCATGCTCAAGCCGAACGTGCAGTGGTTCTTTGACACCATGGACGACGCCTCGGAGTATCTGCCCGCCTACATCGATATTGTCGCCGAGTGGTATCCGGAGATCCGCGAGATCGACATACCAGAGAGGCTGTCCGACTCGATCACTCTCTCGACGATGCACGGATGTCCCCCCGACGAGATCGAGCGCATTTCGTCATATCTCCTCAGAGAGCGTGATCTCAACACGTCTGTGAAGCTGAACCCGACCCTGCTGGGTGCCGACCGAGTGCGAGCGATTGTCAACGAGGATCTGGGTTTTGATGACATTCCGGTACCAGATGAGGCCTTCGGCCACGATCTGATGTACGTCGACGCCGTCCCGATGTTGCACAACCTTCGCCGTATTGCGGCCGGCCGTGGTCTGACCTTTGGCGTCAAGCTGACCAACACGCTCGAAGTGGACAACTGGCGTGACGAGTTCGAGAACGACGACATGATGTATCTGTCCGGGAGGGCTCTTCTCCCCGTCACAGTCAACCTGGCCTCGCGTATCAAGGAGGACTTCGGTGACAAGCTTCTGCTCTCGTTCTCCGGTGGGGCCGACTACCTCAACATCCCCGACTTGCTTCGTTCAGGTGTCAAAACAGTGACGGTGTGTTCCGACCTCCTCAAGACAGGGGGCTACCTTCGGATGCTCCAGTACATGGAGGAACTCGACCTTCAGATGGACGAGGTGGGAGCATCCGACCTAGTCGATTTCTCTGCCAAGTCCGGCGTCCGCCAGGCGACCTCCAGTGACTTCGCCCAGCTGATGCGGTACAGCGCTCTGACCAACAGCGGTCTGGATCTGTCCCTCGCCACGTGCAAGAAGCTTGGCGAGACGCTTGGGGGACTCAACGGAGAATCCGCGGTCGACGCGGTTCGATCGGCGGCGACAGCAGCAGGTTTCGATGAGGAGAGGTCCAACGTCGTCGCCGGTCTCGCCGTCGATGTTCTGTCACGCATCAACCTCCGGCAATACGCCGAAGATGTGCGAGCCGACTGGCGCTATCAGAAGCACTCGTTTCGTATGGACCGCTCAAAGACCGCGAGGACTCTCAGCTATTTCGACTGCATCGAGGCACCATGTCTCGACGAATGCCCGATCGACCAGAAAGTCCCTCAGTACATGGGGGCTGTCCGTGAAGGGCGGTTTCTCGATGCGGTGGCGTTGACACGTGAGGACAATCCGATCCCATCGATCCTGGGCCGGGTCTGTGATCACCTGTGTGAGAACACTTGTATTCGCACCCACCTCGACCAGCCGCTGGCGATACGCCAGATCAAACGCTTCATCATGGATCGTCAAGAGCAGCCCGTTGCGTTTGTCCGCAACCCTGTTCACAAATCGAAAGTCGCCGTTATCGGTGCGGGCCCCGCCGGCCTCGCCGCTGCCCATGAGCTCGGTTACGCCGGATTCCCGGTGACCGTGTTCGAGGCCTATGGATACCCGGGCGGCATGGTCGGAGGGACGATTCCGACATATCGCCTGCCTCAAGACCAGATAGATGATGATCTCGCAGTCCTTGAACAGCTCGGTGTCGAGATCCGGTACAACAGCGAGGCTGGGGTCGACTTCACCCTGGAGGAACTTCGAGCCGACGGTTTCGTAGCTGTCTTCGTTGCAGTCGGGGCCCAACTTGCCAAGCGTCTCGACCTGCCCGGTGAAGATGCCGAGGGCATCCTCGATGGAATCGCGTTCTTGCGTAGTGTTCGAGAAGGTGACCCGATCCCGATCGGCGCTCGGGTTGGTGTCATTGGTGCCGGTGACACGGCGATGGACTGTGTGCGTAGCGCACTCAGGGTCGGCGCCGAGGATGTGAAGCTGATCTACCGGCGAACGATCGACCAGATGCCGGCGGACCCTGAGGAGGTCGATGCCTGCATCGAAGAGGGGATCGGGATCGTTGAGTTGGCCAAGCCCGCCGCGCTCAAAGTCAAAGACGGCGAGCTCGAAGCCCTTGTCTGCACGAGGGCGGAATTTCGCGGCGAGCGGGACGCTTCGGGGAGGAAGATCCCGTTCGACGTGGCGGACTCCGAGTTCGAGATTCAACTCGACACACTGATCCTCGCCATCAGCCAGCACTCGGTGTTGGACTTCTTCGGTGACGAACTGCCCGAGCTGACAGATCGGGGGTATATCAGCGTTGACCCCGAGACACACGAGTCATCCATCCCCGGGGTCTTTGCCGGGGGTGACGTTTCTGCCGATGGTCCCTCATCGATCGTAAAAGCGGCCGCCGATGGCAAAACGGTCGCAGCGACAATCGCCGCCAAACACGGTGAGCGGCGAGTGATGCCTATCGAGGAGCCGCGAACGTTCGATCTGCAAGACCTGGTGATTCGCAGGGCTCGTCGCGAGT
>JAUXMQ010000041.1 GCA_030623125.1 Acidimicrobiia bacterium | reverse complement strand
GCTGGAAGCAAACATCGCCGTGAGGATCGGCGAGATGAGATTGGCCACCACCCAGCGCTCCTGACGTGTGGCGCCTCTTCCGGCGTCGAGACTCACTTGAAACGCGCAGGTGTTGCGCATCATTTGCGCTCCGGCAGCCCCTCGAGAGCCGAAATGGGCCGCCATCGCCTTGTAGCGCCCCTTGTCTAGCTGCTGGGGAATGCGTTCTGCATCGTTCCAGGGATCCACCCCGAGACTGAGCAGGCAGACCTGATAGGACCAAAAGCCGGCACGCATCAAGTCCCACACTTCCTCTAGCTCGGAAACCACCTCGAGCACGGTGTCGCCGGGTGCGGTGGCGTGTTCGATCTGGGCACCGGGCTCGAATGTGATCCGGCCGCCCGAGCTGGTCGGATAGACAAGTTTCTCCATTGATCGCTCGATCACCGCGGAGTGGGTCGCGGCCACCTCGTCGAGCACGCTCAACACCGATGGGCTTCCCTCACGCAGCCGGATTCGACCTCGAGGCCGCCCGTGGTCGACGACGATCGGGAAGGCCTCGGCTTCCACGCCAAACCGGTCTGGGCGGTCGGTCTCACGCCACACCGATTCTTCGATCCAGGCTTCGACACCCGCCACACTGGTCAGGCTTGGGATGGGTTCATCGGTCAATTTGCTCACCAGGGCTTTGAACCAGTAGAAGGGTAAAGACATTCCGCCCGAACCTGCGAAAGCTCGTCTATCGCCAACGGGGAATCTTGCGTAACCTCAACGTCTCATCATGAGTGACTTTCACTACGAACCGCTCAGCTATCTGGATTCGTCTTTTCTCGCCCTCGAATCTCGAACCAGCCACATGCATGTGGCCGGAGTAGCCCTGTTCGACGCATCCCCGCTGAAGGGGCACGACGGCGGGATCGACATCGAGAGAATCCGGGCCCACGTCAGGTCCAAACTCCAATACATCCCGCGTTATCGCCAGCGTCTCGATTGGGTTCCCTACGACCGCCGTCCGGTTTGGGTCGACGACGCCGAGTTCACCTTCGACTATCACGTCCGCCACACCTCTCTCCCCCGCCCCGGCTCCGACCAGCAACTGAAGGAGCTGGCAGGCCGGATCGTCTCGATAAAGCTCGACCGGAACAAACCCCTCTGGGAGATGTGGGTGATCGAGGGAATGAGCGATGACCGATTCGCCCTCATCGTCAAGATTCACCATTGCATGATCGATGGCCTCTCCGGCGTGGACTTGACCACCATCCTCCTCAACATCATCCCCGACGGGGCGATCGAGGAGACACCCGATTGGACCCCACGCCCGGCCCCGACACCGACTCAGCTTGCGGTGGCCGAGGCAGCTCGATTCACCCGGCGGATCCTCGATGGTCTCACAAGTCTCGGTGAGAGGATGCGGGATGGCCTGAGGTTCACGGACCGCACTCTCGACAAGTCGATAGCCGCACTTACGTCGCTTCGCTCCGGCTGGCTGACTCCCTCGGGTCGGACCCCTCTCAACCCCGATATCGGGCCGAACAGACGATTCGACTGGACCGATATGGACCTGGACGAGGTCAAGGCTGTCAAGAACACCCTCGGCGGTTCGGTGAACGACGTCGTGTTGGCTGTCGCCACTGGCGCGATACGCGGGTTTCTGATCGATGACCGGGACTTCGATCCGACCGAGACCGAGTTTCGGGCCATGAACCCGGTGTCCACGCGAGGCGCCGATCAGATGGGCAAGCTGGGCAACCAGATTGCCATGTGGCTTGTCGAATTGCCCATCGGTGAGGAGGACCCTGGCACCCGCTACAACCTCATCAAGGAGCGGACCCGCAATCTCAAAGACACCAATCAGGCGCTCGGAGCAGCCACCATCGTCGAACTCAGCTCGGGGACCCCGATCACGCTTCTCTCCCTGGCGAACCGGGTGGTGGGCTCGAAAATCCGTCCTTTCAACATGACCGTGACCAACATCCCAGGCCCCCAGTTCCCTATGTATCTGCTCGACTCAGAGATGTTGGGCAACTACCCGATGGTGCCGCTTTGGGCTCAGCATGGCATCGGCCTCGCTCTCTTCTCATACAACGGCAAGCTGCTGTGGGGAATCCAGGCGGATTATGCCGCTCTGCCCGACACGCAAGCATTCATCGAAGCTCTCCACGTCTCTTTCCGGGAGTTGGCAGACCTCGCAGCCTCTGGCGAATGACCGAGCTCGATCTGGGCGACGGCCTCCGCCTGCTCAATGAGGTCAAGACCGGGGATTACTTCGGCCACGAGTCCCATCTCCGTTTTGCATGGGCCCTTCTCGACGAGGCGAGCAGCGTCGACAGCGCGGAACACGTGGCCAAGCTCACGATCAGGCACGTTGCCGAGGTTGGGGGCAACCCGGGGAAGTACAACTGCACCGCCACCATCTTCTGGATCAGGCTCCTGGCTCATGTGCGGGAGACCAACAAGGGCGTTACGACACTGGATGAGGCTCTCGAAGTCTGGCCTGACCTTCGTGACCCTCTTTTGCCAAACCGTCACTGGTCCAACATCAACAGCTCGGAGGCAAAACAGCATTGGGTCGAGCCTGATCTCCTTCCGTTGCCGTGACGCTCTGCTTTGGTCTCGTTCTCGACAACCTGAGGTAGTTAGGCCCGTACGGGCCTAACTACCTCAGGTTCGACGTTTAGCCGCCGAGGACGACCACGACGAGACGGCCGGTAGGGCCGTCGACGACCGAGATTCCGGTGCGGTCGTAGGCGGGGTCGGACAACACGGCGTTACCCGACTCCGAATCGAGAATGCCGTCGAGAGCACCCAGCGATGTGCCGGCCAGCGCCACCACCTCCTCGCAGACCGCGGTCCGGACTCCGGCTTCGGTCAGGTCGAGCGAGCAATTGGTTCCCCGGAACAGCCTTCCCGAGGTATACATCGCGGTCGCCTTTTGCTCGGCGACCGCGTCGATGCCCTCGCTCTGGAGAAGAGGGCGGAGACCGAGACCGGTGCGGAAGCGATTGATCTCCTCGACGATCTCCTCCGCTTCGTCTCTGACCTGTCTGATCTCGTCCGGGGCCGCAGGCGGGATCGACAACACCTGGCCTTCTTCGGGTACGGCCCGGCTGGTCCCGAAGATGTTCTGGATCGATGCCAGGGCGCTGAGGACGTTGTCACCGGCCAGACGATCGAAGAGCTGCTGGGGAAGGGCATCAGGCCCGGCGATTGCCTCGACCATCGTCGACTCCTCCAACTGGGCTTCCCACCCGTCCGGAATGGGAAGAACCCTCACGACATTGACAACCACCAATACGAGAGCGATCCCCCACCCGAAGGCGACTGCAGCCCCACCAACACGGTTGACCATGCTCAACCCCGGCAAGTTCATCACCTTCGACAGATAGTGAGCCGCCACGCTCAGCGAGACACCAAACAGGACGAAGAGAGCGATACCTGCTCCGATCCGGGCGACCTCAGGCGTCACGCCGAAGCTGCGGGTCAGAAAGTCGCCGAAGGGAGCGCTCAACTTGAAGGCGATCCAGAGGCCGCCGACAAGACCTATCAGATCCAGGATCTCTCTGACGAACCCACGGAGCCAGCCGCGCACAAGAAGTCCGGCGAGGATCAACCCAAGGATGAAATCGAGCATTGTGGGGTATTAGCTACCAGGCTCTAGTAGCTAGACGGTGACAATCCGGATTCGCATCCGTTTGTTCGCCCTTCCCTTGGACTCCGTCTTGACGACCTCGATCTGGCCCACTTCGAGGGTCGAGGCGACATGGGTACCGCCGTCGGCCTGACGATCGAGCCCCACGATGTCGACGATCCTGATCTCCTTCACGAATTCGGGAATCAGATTCACCTTGGTCCTGATCAGGTCAGGGTCCTTGAGGGCCTCTTCGCGTGCCATGACGAGGATCTCGGTGGGATAACCCCGCACCAGTTCCTCGTTGAGCTTGCGCTCAACTTCACGACCGAACTCCACCGAGATCGCATCCAGCTCGAAGTCCATGCGCGCCTCCCCCGGTGTCATGTTCCCACCGGTCACCTTGGCCCCGAAGTCACGAAACACCACACCTGACAAAGCGTGAAGGGCGGTGTGGGTCCTCATGGTCATGTATCGCCGCTCCCAGTCGATCACTCCTTCGACCGGAGTTCCCGGGTCGGGCAGGGCCGAGCCTTCCGCGAGGACATGGAAGGGCACTCTGTCCTTGCGCACGGTGTCGACCACCTCGGCTGACCCGCCGTCCCAAGTGATCGTTCCGATGTCGCCAGGCTGTCCGCCACCTCGCGCATAGAAAACGGTTCGGTCGAGGAAGAGCCCTCCCTCGCTCACGTCGATAACCGTTCCCTCGGCCCGGGCCAGATAGGCGTCTTGAGGTGCAAGTTCTTCTGTTGGGGCCTGTCCTGACATACCACAAGATGTTATCTGGACGTGGACTCGTCGGGCACGAACAACTCGCCATGCCCCGGGACGATCAGTGTGGCTACGTCGAGAACCCTCTCACGACCACGGTGAAGCCCATCGAGGTCCGTTGCCAGCGGATCGTCGTACGGAGCCCTCTGATGCCACCAAAGGTGGGTCAAGGCCACCACGTCGTCGCCATCATCAACAATGGTGGTGATGTCCTGGGCGGTGTGCCCCGGTGTCTCCCAGAGGTTCACGCCCTCCGCCACTTCGAAACTCTCGGCTGGACGTGAGGTCCAGATGTCATTCTCGTAGATGGCCCAGTGATCATGTACACGGGCGTTGGGAAACAAGGCGATGTTGATGGTGTGGTCAGGGTGATGATGAGAGATGACCACGTCCGTGATGTCCTCCACTTCGTGGCCGAGACGACCAATCGGATCGAGGATGACCGAGACAGAAGACACCATTCCCGGGTCGACAATGATGAGAGCCCCGCCGGTTTCGATCAAGGAAACGGTCGAGGCGACACGTTCTCCTACGTAGCCGGAGGTAAGGACATGGACATTGGGCATTGGGCGACTCTAAGAACCGGTAAGGGGTATCACGGCCACGGCCAGAACCCGATGACTCGTCCGATCCTCATACGTCCGACCGGACTCGACAGTGTCGACAACGATGATGGCACCCACCCTCGGGACGATCACGAACCTCGAATCAGACGACCATGCGACCCGCGAGGCCTCGGTCGTGAAGAGTACGTCTATCACTTCACCCTCTCCAAAGACAGGGAGCACGTTTAGCCTTGCTCCGCCCAACACAGCGAGTTTGGTTCCATCGGGTGAGAGCTCGGCGGCTTTGACTGAACCAAATGAATCCATCAACGTGTCGATAGCCAACACCACGCCGGAGGTGGAGACCACCATCAGCCCATCATCGTCAATCACAACCCAACCATTTGGGTGGGAATCAAGGGCTATCCCTTCATAGACCTCGTTGATCTCACCGCTCGACGTGAGAAGAGTGACCTCACCCGATTGGGTTTGCAGGGCCCAACCCCAGTCACCCCAGGCGGCTACGTCACCCCGATCGTCCAGACCTCGCGTAATCAGGTCAGGGTTTCGATCCGGCCCAACCACCCACATAAGCCACTGCCCGTCCACGATTTGTGTGTATGAGAGAAAGGCGGTCTCTTCGTCGTGCCACGAAAGACTGGTCACGTTCGACGCAAGTGGAACGAGAAATGATGGCTTTCCCATGGAGAGCACAAATCCTTCGGCGTCGGGGACATGGGTTGCCGTGGCGATCCATGTTCCCGAGACATCGAAACTCACCTCTCCGGAGTCACCGCCGGGGAGCGATCTCGTCACCTTGTCCCGCTCGGCGGGCCAGAGTATGTGACTGAGACTTTGACCGTCGTCACCGGTAACCACCACCAGAGCATCGGGGAATCCAGGGATGACATCAGCGATCCCCTGCGGGTTCGCGGTTTCCTCGATCGGCGCTATCGGTGGGGCAGTAGCTACACCCGGCTGCTCTTCGACATCGGTCGCCGATGGTGTGGACACCACCACGCCAAACCCAAGACCCACGGCAATTCCGGTAACCAACCAGACCCATGCCGACGCTAGGCGTCGCACCGGAGGACGCTGATCGAGACCGTCCTCTACGACTCTGACGTCGCTTGCCATGTGTCAACGGTAGGCCACACCAGCGCCAACTGGGATGTGCGATATCTCCGTTGCTTCGACCTCAACCTGAGAACACGTATAGAGTCCCTGAATCGACGTGGCCTGCGGTCACGTCACTATCAAATGGAGGAAGACAATGAAACCCAACAGAGTCATGAGACTGCTCGCCATTCTTGGCGCGCTGGCTCTCGTCCTCGCTGCTTGCGGGGACGGCGATACAACGGACACCACGGAGGCTCCGGAAACGACCGATGCCACAGAGGCTCCCGAGACAACGGACGCTCCCGAGACAACGGAGGCCCCAGCGGGGCCGCCCGAGGAAGGTCCATTGGGAGCGGTGACCGTTGCTCCTGGCGACCCCATTGAGATTCGCTCATTGGAGGCGATCTCCGGTCCCGTCGCCTTCCTGGGTATTCCCAATGAGCGGGCAACCCAAATGGCCATCAACGACTACGGGCAGATCAAGGGCTTCGACGTGAACATGGGCGTCGGTCTCGATGACCTCTGCAGTGGTGAGGGCGGACAGGCTGCATCACAAACCATCGTCGCCGACGAGCAGATCCTCGGCGTAATCGGAACTTCGTGTTCCGGCGCCGCCATCGCTGCGATTCCACTGATCAGTGGCGCGGGCATGGTGCTGGTTTCCCCATCCAACACCTCACCTGCTCTCACCTCTGACCTGGCAGGAACCGCCGGCATCGACTACCAGCCGGGCTACTACAGGATCGCCCACAACGACCTGTTCCAGGGCAGAGCGGTCGCCGAGTTCGTGTTCAGCGATCTTGGCTTAGCCACCGCCGCGGCGATTCACGACGGCGACTCCTACACACAGGGTCTCGCCCAGGCATTTGCCGATGCATTCACCGAGCTGGGTGGAACAGTCACCCTGATCGTGGGTGTGGGTAAGGAAGACACCGACATGACGCCGGTCCTGTCCGAAGTCGGTCAGGACTCGCCTGAAGCCATCTACGTCCCGATCTTCCAGCCTGCCGGCGACTTCGTCGTCCAGCAGTTTGCTGGTGTTGCGGGATTGGCGGACACCCAGCTGGTCGGGGCCGATGGTCTCCTGGTGTCTGACTTCCTGGCGATTCCCGAGTCGGAGGGGATGTACTTCTCCGGTCCGGACCTTGCGTTCGGCGAGAACGCCAATGCGGTCACCGGCATCTCGGCCAACGACTTCCTGAAGTCCTATGAGGCCGAGTTTGGCGAGGCTCCAACGGCGGCCTTCTGGGCACATGCCTATGACGCCACAGCCATGCTGCTGGCATCCATCGACGATGTGGCAGTCGAGCTGGACGACGGAAGTCTGTTCATCGACCGCCAGGCTCTGAGAGACGCCCTCTCATCATTCTCCGGCGCCGGTATGACCGGTGACCTGGCTTGTGACGAGTTTGGCGACTGCGGGGCTCAGGGGATCCAGATCGTATTCCACGAGGATACTTCGATCACGGACTCCACTCAGCTCCCGGTGGTATTCACCTTCAAGGGAGAAATCGGCTGATCTAAGCAGCGATTCCCGACCGACAGCGAGAACCCGGCCACCCGTGGCCGGGTTTTCGCTGGTATAAAGACCCAATACCGGAAACCCCCTAGTGACTGCCACCGCCAAGAAACCGCCCGAAACAGAGGGCTCACGCCAGAAAGAGCGCCGCGCCCTCAGACTCAGTTGGGTCGACCTGTTCCTCTGGGCGATCCGAATCGGCGCGATCATCATCATCGTCGTCGGGCTGATCGGATCTATCCAGAAG
>JAUXMQ010000238.1 GCA_030623125.1 Acidimicrobiia bacterium | reverse complement strand
TCCGTCCGATTTCTCACCCGCCCCGGATGCCACCTATGCGACGACGCCCGCCCGATCGTCGAATGGGCGGTCAAGAAGGCAGATGTCGGCCTCGAAGAGGTCGATGTCGACGGTGATGATCCGCTCCTGTCTCTTTACGGGCTGAGAATCCCGGTGGTTCTCGGCCCCGATGACGAGGTGATCGCGGAGGGGGTGATCGTGGATCGCCAGGCTCTCACGAAGGCGATTTCCAGTCTGTAGCCGGCCTAGCTGAGGTGAGAGATCGAGGCCTCGGGCTCCTGGCTACTATCCGTGGCGTCGCTTCCATCGCCTTCCGCACCATCGTCGGGGAATTCGGCGAGACCGCAATCAATCAGAACTTCGTCCGGATCGCCTCCGCCGAATCGGACACGCTCGAAGGCAGTAACTGCGGCGATCTGCTCCTCGGTCAGGTTGCTGCTGAAGCCGGGCATTCCGCCGGCGATCGGCTTGGAGGTGTCTCCGTAGCTGTTGTTTCCCGCCGATTGGAACCCTGAGGACCCGAGCCCCACCCATTCGATGTGATCTTCACAGGCCCCGAATGAGGTGAGCACGCCGGTCAGGCTCGGAAAAGTCCCTGCGCCCTGACCGCCGGCGCCATGACATCCGGCGCAATTGACACCCGTTACCGCGCCCCCCGCATAGATGTCCTCTCCCAGAACGATGTAGTTGACTCCGCCCCCGCCGACAGACTTACCGGTGAACTCGGAGCCATCACAGTTGACTATCTCGCCGGTCACGACATCGGTCATCAACTCCGTCGCCTCCCCGCACTCGCCGGTGGAGGCGCCGCTGAGCGCAAACAACGCGAACAGCGGGACGATCACCAAGACGGCCGTCAGCCACTTGGGGATGACAAAGCTGGTCCGCTCTCTGATGCCGGCGGTGGGCACGGTTATCACCTCAGGGAGGTGCGCTGCCTCGCCTGGGGTCACTTCGGTGGGTGTCGGGGCTCTCGTAGTCGCCTTGGGTGTGGTGGGTTGGGCTTCGACCTTCACAGGAGCGGGGGTCTCTGCCACCTGCTCCAGCACTTCTTCTGCAGGGGCGGCCGCTTCCACAGGCTCGTCTGTGACGGTGGTCACAGTCACAGCGCCACCACCTCCCCAAGCGGCAAGGATCTCGTCTACCGACGCCCCCGTCTCGGCCGCCCTCGCCTCAGCCGAACGACGTACCAGATCCTCGGGTATTCCGAGGGCAGCAGCTGTGGTGGCAAAATCGCCCATTCCTACCCTCCCGAAGTCCTTGATTCCAACAAGTACGCGACCAATGCGCCCATGTCGTCTTCCGCCAGATTGTGCGATGGGTGCCCGGTGGTCTCACCTGTGATGGTCGACTCCAACTGGCTCGACGTCATTCGTGTCCCCACGTCGGCGAGATCCGGCCCAAATCGTCGATCTCCCACCACCTGGTTGGTGTCGTTCAAGGTCACGGCTCCAAGGCCAACATCGGCAACGACCGGTCGCACCATCTGGGTGTGGCAGGCGGCACATCCGAGAGAGCCATAGACATGTTGGCCGTCGACGGCCGCCTGTGAGAAGGGGACCTCGCTGGTTCGGGCACCCGGCTCGTCGACGGCAACGGAGGGGCCAATCAAACCAAGTAGGAGAACCACCAGAAACATCCCGATCGCGCCCACGATGATCGTCCCTGGTTTGTCCGGCGGCCCGACAAGAACAGGTGGTCGGTAATCGCCCACAGGTGCCGCGGCAACTGGCGCGGCCTCAGATGGCGAAGTCTCAATCACGATTTCAGGGACCGCGTCGGGTTGCTGAGCCGGAGGTTCGGTTCTCTGTTCGACAGAGGGCGGCTCCTCGGGTGCGGCGGAGGGAGTGGCGGCTATGGCTTCGCCTCCGGCCCAGGCGCTGAGGATCTCATCGACACTGGACCCGGTCTCGGCGGCGCGAGCTTCGGCGGAACGACGCGTCAGGTCCTCCGGCATCCCGAGTGCTGCTGCAGCAGCAGCCAGCGGTGTGTCACTCATCACCGGCGTCCTTTGTCACGAGAACCTCTTGTGTGGCCGCCTTGCCCTGGGTGACCGTTCCGATCACGGTGGCGGCGTACGCGAGCTGGCCGAAGAAAGTGACGACGGCAAACCCGACAGCGATCAGCATCAGGGTCTCGACGTTCGCCCCCAGACCGGCCCCCCAGCCTTCACCGGCATCTATGTAGGCGCCCGAATTGGAGCCGCCAATCCATGAGTAGCCGGAGACGAGACCGGCGGCCGCCATGAACACGAGGACACCGACCGATCCGGTGAGTGTCAGGGTCAGGAAGGGCTTGGCTCTCTTCGTGTATAACTCCCTTCCGAACAGACGGGGGACGGCCGAGAAGCTCAAGCTGGCGATCAGCAAAGTGCCGACGCCTGAGATGGCGGTGTACTCGACGGCTTGCCAGAAGCCCGTCAACGATGTGACCGATGCAATCGAACGAAAACCTGCAAGGGCCGCTATCACTGCGACACCCACCCCGAGATAGAGACCGAGGACACCGGATCTCAAGTCAGCCCTATCTCGAACCTCGTCCCAGGCGCCGTCGAGGGTCAGCGAGGCGTTGACTGCATTTGCCAGAGCTCCGATTGGGAACGCGAGACCGATGCCGGCGCCGACACCGGACAACCATGAAGGCCCCGGCCCAAACATGAGTTGGGCGGTCCCCCACCAAACCGCAGCGAATCCGAGGGACCAAAACCCGACCATGGCGAGCTGGCGACTGGCGAGGGAGACATCGAGCTCCCTGACCATCGTGTAATAGAAGAGCCCTGTTCCGACGGTGAAGAGGAACATCGTGACAAACCCGGCGGAGAAGAACACCTGCGTGTAGCCGACAGCAAGTGATGACAGATAGGGGAGGTCGCCCGAGAAGAGAGCCAGGTAGAGGAGAGGCAGCCAGATGACCCC
>JAUXMQ010000209.1 GCA_030623125.1 Acidimicrobiia bacterium | reverse complement strand
GGTCGAGACCTTCACCGAAGTCGCGAAATGCCGCTCTAGCCGTGCCCGAGCTCACTACCCGACCCAGGTCGGACAAAAGCGATGATCGGGTGCCTGAACTGACCGGGACCGTCCGTACCTGCGGCGAACTGATGTCCCGCACGGTGTCACCGGACGAATCAATCACCCGACGAACCACTCGTGGTTCCATCACCCGTCCACCGTTGACCAGGACCGCATAGGAGACCGCCACCTGAAGAGGCGTGGCCTCAAAAGCCCCTTGGCCGATGGCAAAGTCCATCAGATCTCCACCCTGCCAAATGGCGCCATCCTCTTCGAGACGACTTGGGTGCAGCAGCCCGGCGTTTGGGTTGTCTCTTTGTATTTCAGCCCTACGTTCGAATTCCGCCCTGCTCGGGATGGTGCCGTCGATTTCGCCACCAAGATCGATACCCGTTGCCGATCCGTACCCGACGTCGCCGGCCCAGTCCTGGATCACTGTCTCTCTCACCGTTCCGTCCAGAGCTAGATACGTGCCGAGACCGGCCGCCCAGAAGAACTTGTTGCAGGAGTTTTGCAGGGCACCGTGAATGTCGAGCCAGCCGAAATTGAAACGACCGTCGTACCAGTCACGCTTCACCTGCTGAGAGCCATCGGCCAACTCGGGAAGAATGAACTTTCCGTCACAATTTACCAGACGTTCGCTCAAGTCAACATCGTCCCGATCGGGAAAGGGAAGATTCTCTTCTTCGATCACCGTGTATGTGATCGCCTTGAATGTCGAGGCGGGCGGATAGCGACCGCCGATTGCCCTGTTGAACAAGGCCTCACGTTCGTTCAGATCGGCAAAGGTCTCAGCATGTATCCCGGCCACAAACAGTTGTGGGTCGAAGTCCGGCACTGAGGCGAGGGCCAGAATCTCAAACGTCTTGGCGTCCAGGACGACCGCCGCGGCCTTCTCCGTCACGTTGAACACCTCATCCCCGGCCTCGCGGTCGGCATCCTTGACCGCGTTCGACAGGGCAATCCCCTCTTCGAGGGCAAGTTCGACGAGTTGCTGGAGTTCTAGATCGATAGTGAGCTCGAGGGAGTTGCCGGAGACTGGGTCCACGGGAGGTCTTTGGTCGATGATCACTCCGCGTCTCACCCGATATTCCAGGATGCCTGACGTCCCCTGAAGAAACTGGTCGTATGCACTCTCGACACCCAATCTGCCAATACGGAGGTTCAGGTCGATATCGGGGTCGGCCTCCACGTCGCCCTCGTCGGGAAGCCCGAGATGACCGATCACATGGGCCAGGGTTGGGCCGGATAGGTAGACACGCTCAGGAACCACGACGATCTCCACCCCAGGAAGAACATCAAGCTGCTCATTCACTTGATATGCCAGTTCGTTGGATACCGTGGCTATCTGAAAACGGGCGTTGATTCCTTCCTTCTCATAGAGCGCGTCGAGCTCCTCGCCGTCGATGGCGAGCATCGCTGAAAGACGCCTGATCAGCTCCTCACGCTCATCCGGCTCAACGAAGGTTCGGTCTATCACCACTGCGGGAACCATGCGGCTGGTGGCCAGGAGAACTCCGTTGCGGTCTTTGATGTCTCCTCTTGGGGCATAGGTCGTCTTCTGGATCCAGGTCTGCTCCTCGGCCGCCCGTGCGATTGCCGGGCCCTCGGCGACCTGGATGAACCACAATCGGAGCCCCACGACCGAGAACATGACCACGAACGCAATCCCGAGAATGCCGAGCCTGACTGCAAATTTCATGAGAAGCGAAAGGCGGTCGCATCTCCGTCAACGAGCCTGACGAAGGCGGGACCGAGGAGACCGCCAATCACCAGATTGGCCAACGGCACCACGAGTATCAGACGTGCCACGTTTGGACCCAAGAGGCTGGTCTGCCCGAACAGGGTTCCGATGAGAACGAGCAGGACAACCCCGATGAGGGTGAGCATCCCCGCCCACAGTGCCACAGCAAACCGACCAATCTCGGCGCGTTCTTTGGTCCGCAATGCGATGTAGGCCACAGTGACGAAAACGATCGCCCGAAGCCCGAGCAAGGACGACCCGAGAAGATCGACGACCAAACCCGACAAAAACGCAGCTCCTCGAACGAGCTCAGGACGAATTCGAGTGAGTGCGAGGAGGATGACGACCAACATCACCAGATCGGGGGCAATGATGCGGATTTGACCGAACAGGGTGATCTGAATCACAACCGCAAAGAGAAGAACGGTGGCAACGATCAGGCCCTTGGGAAGTCTCATTCGCCATCCCCTTCAGTCGTCGTTGTGGTTGTGGACGTCTCCGCTGGGAGGACGGTCTCACCGCTGCTCGCCGTGATGGGATCGGGCGGCCATGCCAGCACAACGACCAGTCGCAGCGTGTCGGGTTTCACAAACAGGTTCACCTTCGTGTTCAGCACATCGATTGAAGGCGCCGCATCTTCGATTACCACACCAACCGGCAGGCCGGCAGGAAAGCTTGCCGAAACGGCCGATGTGAGAACCTCATCGCCTGCCAGCACGGGTTCTCGAGCGGTGAGGATCTCGAGCCTCATCTCGTCGGTTGCCACCTGTGACAGAAGAGAACCGATCTGATCTCCCACCATCACGGTCAAGGCTTGACGATCTGCTGTGATGGGAACGATCGTTGCGCTCCCCCGGGTGACACTTCTCACAGTCCCAACGACATAACCGTTGGTGTCGACTACAGGCTGACCGACGACAAGACCATCGGAAGTCCCCTTGTCGATGATCAGAGCGGCATCGAAGGCATCCGGTCTGCCGATCACATTTGCGACAGTACGGCCGATCTCGTCGCCGGCAGCCTCCATCCCGTAGAGCTGCTCGAGGTGCTCGAGTCGGGCGAGTTGGTCCTGGACTCCGACCAGCGAGGCCTCGGCCTCGGCGAGTTCACGTCTGAGAGCGATGTTCTCCTCACGGAGATTCGAAAGGTTCGACAACGAGTCGATCATGTCGGCAACCGGATTCACGGCATAGGAGGCGGCCTGTTGTACCGGGGCGATGATCGTTTGGATTCCTGTCCGAAGCACACCGACCACGCCACCACCTTGAAGTCGAACGTCAAATGTCATCAGAAGCACCCCAAGGATTATCAGGGTTACGAGGAGCGGGAGTGTGTGGCCGCGGGGCTCTCTCTTCACCATGGAAAGAGACGGTGGTAGGGAATCATGGCCTGGCCGACGACGCCAGCACCGAGTGCAGCGCGTCG
>JAUXMQ010000056.1 GCA_030623125.1 Acidimicrobiia bacterium | reverse complement strand
CTGATCCTCCAGAACTGAGAGAACGTGCTCCGTGATGTCGTGAGTGCCGGGACCGGAGAAATCGCCTTTGACAAAGTCGGGTATCTCTTCTTCCCTCATCTTGGCCGGGTTGGTGCGTGAAGTATGAAGGAACGTGCCGCCGAAGCGGTCGATGGTTCGCACAGTTGTCGGGTCGAGTGTGATGAGATTGTCGGGAACCGTCCGTGCATCTTCCGGATTGGTGCTGGTGAGCCCTCCCCACCCTCTTCTGATCCCCACGACCTCGTGCCCATCCTGGGAGACCCGATTGACCACAGCCTTGATGCATGCGTTCAGCCCTGGGACATCTCCGCCCCCAGTCAGAATGCCGATCCTCATGTGACGCTTATCGAGAAATCGGACGACACGGCCACGGCACCAGTTTACCTCTCGTCTTGCCGCTCCGGTTCGGCGGTCCGGTTTGTGCCAACATCCCGGGTCGATGTCCTCTCTTCCCTCCTACCTACTCCCGGATAGCTCAGTGGTTGGTTCTGACGGCCGGCTCTCTGTTGGTGGCTGTGATGTCGTTGACCTGGCAGGCGAGTTCGGGACACCCCTGTTCGTCTACGCCGAGACCCAGCTGCGTGCCCGTTGCCGGGAGGCGGTCGCCGCGTTCCCGGACGGCGCTGCCTATGCCACCAAGGCGTTCATGTGCATTGCGATGGCCCGGCTTGCCTACGAGGAGGGCATGACCCTCGATGTTGCGACGGGTGGCGAAATGCACGTCGCTTTCGCCGCGGGGGTTCCGGCTGATCGGCTTGTCTTTCACGGGAACAACAAATCTGTCGCCGAGTTGGGTATGGCGCTGGATGCCGGGGTGGGCAGATTCGTCATCGACTCCTTCAACGAGATCGAACGCCTCGAACAACTCGTAGCCGCTGGCCGACCCAAACCCAGCGTGCTGATTCGGGTCAACCCTGGAGTGGAGGCACACACCCACGAGTACCTTCAGACCGGCGTCCACGACTCGAAGTTCGGGATCTCGATCGCCGACGGCAACGCAGCAAAGGCGATCGAGCGGGCCCGGGTTTCTTTCGATTTCGTCGGAATCCACGCTCACGTCGGATCCCAGGTGTTCGACGTTGCGTCGTTCGAGAAAGCCGTTGCTGTACTAGGCGAATTCGTAGATCCCCTCGAAATCGAGGAGCTGTCGATAGGAGGTGGACTCGGTGTCGCCTACATCGAAGGGGAGACGGCTCCGACTATCACCGAGTGGGGGGAGGCAGTGTGGCGTGCTGTCGCCAAGGCCGGCATCAACGCCAAAGTCACCGCCGAACCAGGCCGGGCCATCGTTGCACAAGCAGCGATCACCCTCTACACCGTCGGAACCATCAAGGAGATCCCGGGTGTGCGTACCTACGTCTCGGTCGATGGTGGAATGAGCGACAACCCCCGGCCGGTCCTCTACGGGAGTGGTTATGAAGCCTTTCTACCCCGGGCCACCAACGCCGAGCGACCAACCCACATTCGAGTGGTGGGCAAACACTGCGAGTCCGGGGACGTCGTGGTCTGGGACGGGACAGTGCCCGACAGTCTCGCTGTGGGTGACATTCTGGCCACGCCGGTCACGGGTGCCTACGGGCACTCCATGGGTTCCAACTACAACATGGTCGTCCGACCCCCCGTGGTGTTCGTCCGGGATGGCCGGGCGCGAAAGGTGGTCCGCCGCGAAACCTACGACGACCTCCTCATCCGCGACCTCGAAGCCCGGTGAGCACCCCAGCATTGCGGCGGTGAGCAGCCTCCACTTGAAAGGGGGCAGGCAACACCTCGAGGCGAGGAACACCGCAATGTTCGGCACCCATGAGTGCTGTGCGGGCAAGTTGTGGAGAGATTCTCGTCATTCGCTCCAGTCGACTGTCCAGATTTGTATCGGTTCGTCGAACCCTTTGGGATCAAAGGTGCCGCGATCGGAGAAGGAGAAGCCCTTTCCGGTGGTTAGCTCCCGGACGGCGTTGGCTACCGCGATTTCTCCACCGCCCGCCGAGTTCGCTATCCGTGACGCGAGGATGACCGTTGCTCCGAACAGGTCGCCTTCCTCTTGAATCGGCTCTCCAGCGTTGAGACCTACACGAACCGACAGGGATGACATGTAGCTGTCTTCGTTCTTCTTGTTCCACGCATCGATCCGCCTTTGAAGGGCAATGGCGCTTTCGACAGCGCTCGTCACAGAGGTGAACGACGCCATGAACCCGTCCCCAAGGGCCTTCATCTCGATGCCGCCATACTCACTGAGTACCTCCCGTGTGATCCGGTCATGCTCACGGAGAACCTGGCGGCCCCGGTCATCACCAAGTGTCGACATCATGGTTGTGTGGTCGACCAGATCTGTGAAGAGAACGGCTCGGAATTCCATGGCCCTGGCCGTCCGTCGGGCTTTGGGCACCTCGAGATCCAGAAACTCGCCAATCGAGCCAATAACCGGCTCAATGTCTCCCGCGGCTGGAAGCGGCGATTGGCCGTCCACGACGACGAGGCGAGCCTGAGGAATCCTCGAAGCCAAGTCTCGGCTCAAAGTGATGTCGAGCCAATCCACGCCACGACGATGCAGCACAAGAGTCGGGCAGCCGACCTCTGACAACTGAGGTGTGACGTCGACGTCGCGCGTGGCGGCGATCAACTTGTCTGCCTGTTCGGGGTCAACCGCCTTGCGCATGATCTCGGCGTAGAGATCCGACTCGTCATCGTCGGCCCATCCGATCAGCTCATGGGCTGCGGTACGCAGAAACAGCGTGTAGTCGGTTTGGCGCAGCGCTCGTAGCCCTTCGGACTTGGCCGCCTTCCAATAGTCCGGACCCGACGCATAGCTGCACCACAGGAGAAGATGCGACACTCGACCGGGATTCTGTGCCGTATACACGACTGCCGCTGGCCCGCTGTGAAACACCCCCATGAGAGACACAGGATCCGAACTGATGCTTCCGATGACAGCCTCGAGATCACGAACCTGGGCTTCGATCGACACGTCGTCCACCGCCCGCTGTGACAAGCCAGTCCCGCGGCCGTCATAACGAACCACAGTCGCCATCCGCCCGAGTCGCTCGTACCAGCGACGAATGTGCGGGTTTTGCCACTCCAACTCGATATGACTGAAAGGAACCAACGGTGTTTCAACCAAGACCGGACCCTCCCCATAGGTCCAGAAAGCGATACTCACCTCGTCAACTGTTCGCGCGTAGCGCACCTGTGGGTTCATGAACGAAGCAATTCTAGGAAGACACTCAAACCCTCGACATTGTCGATCAGTCCGTTTTTACATCATCGGGGAGCGTCATCCGAGCTAGTCGTATCCGAAAGGCGAGTTGACTGACGCGGAGAAGAACGACATGACTTCTTCGCCTCTGGCACACGAGGCCGTCAAACCGATGTCCAACCAATAGGAGCACGGGGCCAGCCATACGCTCCAGAGGTCGTATCTACCGGCCGGTATCCCGTCGGGGAAGTCGTGGACAAACCAGTCGCACTCAACAGGACTCAACTGTTGCTCATACAGGGGACCGCACTCGTTGGCCGTCCCATGAATCACAGAGTCGGAGGTGTACATGTAGGTCTGACCGAGCTCCAAGACTCCATCCCCCAGTTTCGGCCCGCTGCGCCTGGTGATGTAGACATCGACCCCGTAGCCCTCACCCAGCGGCTCGTCACTCGAATTGGGAAATCCGTGACGCACAAAAAAAGGCGGTGTCGTCAAGGGAAAACGTGTCAACTTCCGAGTTATCGAGATCCTTCATCACAGCATCACGAAAACATGGCGGTACATGGCAAAACTCGGCGAGGAAGTCGAGATATAGGTTTCCAGGAAGCCGATCCACTTCACCGAGGGGTAGTGGGCCGGCGCCGTCATCACCAGGGAGCCAGTCGGTTATCGGAGTGGTGGAGGGGTTCTCCGAGTCCGGAATCCCGTCGATCGACACGTATGGCTCCACAGGAGCGGCCGCAACAAATGTCTCGCTTGGAGCAGTGGTAGCGGGGAGAACCTCCGGAGGAACCACAACGTCGACAACAGGTTCTCCAGGCCCTGATTCATCACCCGACGAGCCTTGTTCAGACCCCAGCAGCGAGGGCAGCAATCCGAAACTAAGGACCACCCCCGCAGCCACCACGGCAAGCAAAACAGGCCGCCGCCGACCACCTGGGGGGCCATTCGCCGACACCGAGTCGGCGACGACCATGTTCACGTGCGTGCGACGTAGAGGTTCCAAGTCAGATGGGTGACGTCCAGCAGCGGACAACACACTCTCGCTGCCAGTCGAGCACTTGGGTAGGGCAGGCGTCCGGAAACCAGTGCATCATCGGCTGGGGTCGGGCCATGGCTCCAGGATCACAACGGCGGTGTCAGCAGCCCGGAGCGCCGCGTAGCCATCCAAGTTTGTGTCAATCTCGCGCCACCGGGCCCACAGTCGCGACCGATCCTCTCCCTCTGCAGCCCGCCCCCTGACAGTACGTCGACCGTCGGCCAGATCGACCATGGCCTCGGGATGCGCTTGGAGATTCAGCCACCACGCAGGCTCGGCATCGGCCCAGCCATTCATGGCCAAGGTGACCAGGTTCGGACCATCGTCGAAGTAGCCGAGGATCACGCTCCGCTCCTGGGCCGTGCGACGCCCGGTGGTGGTGAGGCGCATCATCCCCCAGCGGTTCCCCTTCGCACGCCTCAACCCGACTCGGCCACCGGTAACGCGATACAAGCGACGATGCGTGGACCAGGCGAAGCGAACAAACCACCTCGGAGGAATCCACGCTGGTTTCTTGCGTTCGTCAGACATCGGGCGCTCCTCCATGATGCTGCTCGGTCAAGATTAGCTGAGAGCCCAGCACGCCGCAGTCCCCGACGGTGGTCGGTCCATGTCGAACGCGCAGACGGCCACCCCGCGCATATCGGCTGCAGCACAAATGTCGCTCTCCTGATCGCTCTCGACGATGATCAGCAACTAATTCGAGAGATGGAGTGCGTTGCGATGAGACGGGTTGTGTCAGGGCAGTTCGAATTGAACGTCCCAGCTAGGAAGGCGATCGGGTTCTTTACACCAGAGGGAGAGAAGGATTGGATTCCAGGATGGAGTCCGACCTATCCGGCAGGCCAACCCTCCGAAACGCCGGGAACGGTTTTCACCACTGATGTAGCTGGTGTGGACACAATATGGCTGATTCATGGGGTCGACCGGAGAGGATGCACCGCTGCATATTCACGGATCACCCCAGGCCAGCATGCAGGCACGGTGCAAGTCAGTTGCGACGACGCCTCCGACGGTGGCTGTGTGGTGTCCGTGACGTATGACATGAGTCTCCTTCCTGGAAGCGACCCGACCGGATTGGACGCCTACGGCGACGCTCCATTCGAGGCAATGCTGACCGAGTGGTCTGAAGCCGTAACCCGCATCCTCTGAGCCTCCTCACCCCCAGATAACGGCACCTATGCGCACAGGGCCGGGGATGCATATTGCCGGCAACTGGCGGCTGAGGTGGAAGTCTTGTTGACCTTGGTCCCTTGTCCTTGGTGAAGCTTCATGGGACGCTTGACCTCAGAGAATTAACGCTCGGCATGCCGTCGTTCCCCGACCCGGAGCAGACCAGCACTAATAATCCCTTCCGGCGGTTGTGCGTTAGCGGTCGGCAAGAGTGCGGCGCATCGCCTCGAACTCTTTGTCGGTGATCTCACCTCGGGCGTACCGCTCCTCGAGGACTTCCATGGCCCGGTTGGCTGTCGGCTGGCTATGCCCGCTGAACTGTCGGACACCCCAGGTGATCAGAAAGATCGTTCCGCCCCAGAACAGGATCATCATGAGGATCATCCATCCACCGCCGGTTCCGAACTCCCACATCATTTCGTACTCCTATCGATAAAGGCGGCGTGTCCGTTGATAGTTTCTGCCGTCAGGACGACATACCGTTTCTTTTTTCCTCAGTGTCAGGGAGAGACGAGAGATCATTTCGGTGGCGACTGACGGCCCAAGTCAGTGTATTCGGGGTTGGCGAGGAGGCCGAGGGTGTTGGCGAGACGCCCGGTGAAGCTGAACATCGACGCTATCTCGATGATGTGGAGGATCTCCTCGTCGTCCCACCCTGCATCTCTCATCGTTTCAATGTCTGCACTGGTCATTTCGTGTGCCTGATTGGCAACCTTGACCGCAAAGTCCAACATGACACGTTCGGGAGCCGGCAGGTCGGCACGGCGATATTTGGTGAGGAGTTCGTCGACAAGAGCCGGGTTCCTGGTGCGGAGCCGGCACGCGGCCCCATGAGAGAGCATGCAGTAATGACAACGGTTCTCGGTTGAGACCACCACTGCGACCATCTCCCGTTGGGATTTGATCAGACCCGAACCCGGACCCCGCATCAGATCATCGAAGTAGCGCCACCATCCCAAGAAGTGGTCGGGGATAAGAGCGAAGCCGCGAATGATGTTGGGAACAAAGCCGATCTTCGACTCGAACAACTCACCAAGCTCTCGAATCTCAGCAGGCCACTCCTCCTCATCAGGAACCCGCAAATAGCTGATAACTCGAACGTCGGCGGCTGCCAGCTAAATCTCCTCCAGCACTACTCCGCACTCACATTGTGTGAACGCCTCCTCCGACACTGACCGATAGCGGCGTCGCCAAGTAGGGGAGAAAGTCCCCAACACATGGAGGCAAGGCTTCAAAACTGTCAAAGGAAGACTCCTCAAAGACACAACAACCACTTGCAGATTACGGCACTTATGGGCGGAGCTGGAACCGTTGAGAGGGCTCTGACGTCCAAAGTCCGACAACAATACGAGCGTGGAGTTGCGACGACATCATCTTCTAATAGTGGTTGTGGGTGTTGCCCTGGCGGTGGCTGCTTGTGATCAAGGACCGACCGGCGAACCGGATGCGGCTTCGTTCGATAGTTCAGTGAGTGAAGATCCCGTTCCGGACCCTAAGATTTCTGATGGTGGAGACACCGCATCGGGCGGGTTTGTTGTCGATGGAGGTCTTAGCATTCCCGAGGCGATCGCCTATCAAGGCGACCAGGTGGTGGCCGTCCAGGGTTTTGTCGTCCGTGATGGACAAACCGGCGCGTTGTGTGAACTGCTCGCCGAGTCGTATCCACCTCAGTGTGGCGGAGCGTCTCTTGACATCGTCAACCCCGAAGCAACCAGTGAACT
>JAUXMQ010000165.1 GCA_030623125.1 Acidimicrobiia bacterium | reverse complement strand
GGTGAGCTCGATCAGCCCATACATGTCGAGATCCGCGAGCCATTCCGAATTCCGACGTATCTCGAGATTGTCCTCCAGAAGCACCTTGCGGAATTGGCCAAGGACACTCTCCGCGTATGCATTCACCTGATCTGCAGATAGACGTCGACGTGTCGAGCCCTTGTCAGAAGGATCACCAACCTGGGCAGTGAAGTCTCCAACGATGAGCACAGCCGTGTGCCCAAGTTCCTGAAACTGACGGAGCTTCCGCAGTACTACAGCCCAACCGAGTGTCACCGCGGGCGCGGTCGGATCCATGCCCAGCTTTATTCTGAGCGGCCGTCCCAGATCGAGCTTCGCCGCAAGCTCCTCCTCAGGAACGACCCTGTCGGCGTGACGCATCAGAAGGTCGAGAGCGGAGTTCATGGTCGAGTCAGGGTAAACCGGATCAGATCAGAGGGCCGCCGACCGCTCTGCAGCCCCGCCAAGGTCAACAACCCAGGAGGGCACACCCAGGGTTTCGAATATTCGACTCGCTCGTTCGTTTGCCGCTACTGCATTCGAATCGTCGCCGAAACCTACGTTGATGCGCCCAATGGCGTTTAGCGCCAGCGCCTGCTCGAGCAGGAAGCCGTAATCCTCTCATGCACCGGCGGCCTCCTCATAGAGCCTCAGAGCTTCCGTCGAGCTTCCGCGGGCCTCGGCCATCAAGGCCTCAACGGTGAGTGCCAGGATCTCACCACGGCGCACCGGATTGATTGCACATGAAGCCCAAGCTTCCGCCCGTTCCATCTCGTCGGCCGCTATCAACAGGCGCACCATTTCGGTCGAGATGTATGAACGGAAACCAGGAGTGGACGATTCAGTCTCCCGGTAGACCTCGTCAACGAGCTGAATCGCTTCCTTGGTGTTGCCGGCGAGGAGCTCGTTTCGCGCTGCAATGGCCAACCCTGGAGCGAGAAGCTGGAGGTCGCGAATCCTGCGTAACTCATCCAGGAACTCGACCTGGAGTTCCGCAGCAGCCGAGAGATTCCCTCGCCAACTGTGGACCCTCGCCATGGAGCTTTGCGCCCATGGCACGAATTGGGTCTGGTGACCCTGCCATGCATCGATCTGGACTTCCGCTTCAGTAAGGACGAGATCCCAAGTTCCCAGGTCGAAATCGAGCCACATCAGTTCCGCCCTCGCCCACGAAGTGTCAGCGCCCCGACCCGACACGAGATCGATGCCCTGCTGGTAGACCTCCTTCCCAGCCGAAGGACCTCGGGTCGCCCAAACGGACTCTCCCATATTGACGTAAGTCGTCATCAGGATGCGACTCGACTGATTGGTCTCGCGGGCGATACGGACGGATTTGTCCAGGTCTTCTCGACGCTGCCGCCGAAAGCCTCGATCTCTCGACGCACCCGCGCGTGATATGGAACCAACCGGGAATGCACATCCTCGGGGTCTGCTTGGTCGGAATCGGCAGTGAACCCAACGAGATCCACAAAGAGAACCGTGACGAAACGCCGCTCCTGGGTCTGCGACGTAGTCAGGTTTGTGCCACATGAAGGGCAGAACGTGACCTCCCCGGGGAGCTCAGCACCACAATTGGGGCAATTGTCGCCTAGCTCACGGCGGCAGTTGGCACAGAACTTGGCGTCGTCAAGATTCGATTGTCCACAGAATTTGCAGTTCCCCAAGACGGAGACTCTACGGCAGGCCTGCTGAGGTGGCCGCCACGAACCTCCACGGCCGCTCCTTGGCCTTGGAGATCCCGACCCGTGGCGTTGACAGAACCATTTCGGGTCGTTCTCCAGGCTCTAGACGGATGGATGACATGGAATCGAACAGATAGGAGCCGTTGTGATCGGTGTTGATGCCCAAAGCCTCACATAGCTTGCCCGGTCCGTTGGTCAATTCGTTCGAACGACGTCGTCGCGCTTGGACAATTCCCTCCCCTTCGACGATCTCACCCCCTCGGAACAGAATCCCCCAGCCGGTCCCCACCGGCCCTGAGGCGGTGTTGGCACAATTGTGAATCCCGTAAGACCGGTAGACATAAAGCGTGCCCGGTCTCGCAAACATCGAGGCGTTTCGCTCGGTCCGGCCCCGATAGGCGTGAGAAGCCGGATCGTCAGAGCCCTTGTATGCCTCGACCTCAGTGATCCGAACCCGCACCGTCCTGGCGTCGATCTCCGACACGAGATGCGCTCCAAGCAGCCTCGGAGCCGCAATCTCAGGCGGTCCGGAAAGGAGGTCTGGGAGATCGTCGGTCATCAGGCTCCACGAAGAACGGCACCCGTCTTCTCAGCTGCATCGATCATCGCCGCCCGTATGGGACCGGCATCATCATTGGTCAGGGTTCGGTCACTCGCTCGAAGCCGATATCGAATGGCGACCGCCTTCTTGTCCCCTAGATCAGGGCTGACGAACTCATCAAACACCCGCTCGGTCTCAATCAGATCACCACCGGCGCTCCGAATGGCGGCCAACAGCTCTGAGATGATCTGTGAAGGGTCCACCAGAAACGACAGATCGAACTCGATGAAGGGGAACACCGAGGGGACCTGCACCTGCACCGGGCTCACCGGGCTCAACAAGAGCGCGAGATCCAGCTCTGCCACGGCCACCCGGCCGGTGATTTCGAAGGCTCGACCGGCACGTGGACTGAGCTCGCCCACATGTCCCGCGGGCACTCCTCCGATGAGGATCTCCGCAGTCCGCCCGGGGTGAAATCCGGGAGCGGAGGATGACCGCATCTCAACATCGCTCACACCAAGGCTTCTCGCAACCCGGCGCCACATCGCCAAGGAGACAGCCCCGTCTGCCATGATGAACGATCCGTCCAATGTCTGAGTGCCGACATCACCAACCACGGCCCACGCAACCCGGTCTGGTTGAGCAGGCAGCCTGGGGTCGGCCTCGTTTGGAACAGAGGAGAAGACCTTCCCTATCTCGAACAGCCCAACCGAGCGGGCACCGTGGCTGAGGTTGTAGCGAATGGCACCCAGCAGACCCGGCAGCATGGTCGGGCGAAGCTTGCTCTCCTCTTCTCGAAGAGGGTTCTTGACGGTGAGGAGCTCCGACTCATCCAGTCTGGATCCGAGGTGGGCCAAATCCTCGAGACTGACGAAAGGGAGATTCACCGCTTGGTGGAGCCCGGCCCCGGTGAGGGCCATCTGGAGGATGCGCTGACGGTTCTGTTCCGGGGTGAGGCCACCGGAAGGTCCCGAAGGCAGCGTCGCGTCGAAATTGTCGAACCCGTGAATCCTGGCTACCTCCTCGATCAGATCCGCAGCACGCGTCACATCCGGTCGATAGGTCGGGACCGTCACGACCATGGGGTCGGAACCCTCGACCCCCATCCCAAGCCGGGTGAGGATCGATGACACCGAGTCAACCGTGAAACCCGAGCCAAGAAGCCGTTCGACGTCGGACAGTCGGAGGTCGACGACGGCCGGTGTTGTTGGTGTGCCGACCACATCGACAGCCCCGTCGAGGATCTCACCCCCCGCCAGGGCGGCGACCATGACGCTGGCGCGCTGATTGGCGATGTCGGCGAGATTGGGATCCACTCCGCGCTCGAAACGAGTCGAGGCCTCTGATCGGAGGTCGTGGCGACGGGACATGTACATGATCGTCGGTGGGTCCCATGAGGCGGCCTCCATCAGAACCCTCTTGGTTGCCTGGCCAACCTCACTTCGCGCTCCGCCCATCGTCCCCGACATCGAGGTCGGACCGTCGTCGTCATAGATGATGAGATCCCCCGGGGCAAGATCTCTCTCCTCGTCATCGAGGGTCACCAGGGTCTCCCCTACCGACGCCCGCCTGACGACCAAACGGGCACCTGCTATGGAGTCTGCGTCAAAGGCATGCAGGGGATGGCCCAACTCGAACATGACGTAGTTGGTGACATCCACAACGTTTGAGATCGAGCGGACACCAATCTTGTGGAGACGGTGTCGGATGTTGAAAGGAGACGGGCCAACCGTGACGCCCGTGATCTC
>JAUXMQ010000244.1 GCA_030623125.1 Acidimicrobiia bacterium | reverse complement strand
GTTGCCGGAGTCACCTGGGTCAAGGACGGGGAGCTTGTTCACAATCCCGACCGGCCGTTGGAACGCCAACTCGACCAGTGGCCGTTCCCCGACCGAGATAGCCTCCCACTGGACTTCGTCGAGTCGATGCCTCTCGACGTCCCCGCGGTCCTCTCCCTGGAACGGTTTACCACCATGCAGACTTCGCGCGGGTGCCCCTGGCCCTGCGTGTTCTGTGATATTCCGGTCTTCAGTGAAGGGAAGCCCAATCGTCGACCTCGAGAACCAGCGTTCGCGCTGACTCCGTCTCCTGGACTGTGCCCGTCACCGTCGCGGCGCGCCATGTCAATCGCCGTCGTACCGCTGTTCTCTCCACGGGTCCCCGTAGTTGTGATATCCGGCCGCTTCCCAAAATCCGGGCTCATCCTCGTCGAAGAAACGGATCTCGTTGACCCACTTGGCGCTCTTCCACAGGTACAGGTGCGGGACCAGTAGACGGGCAGGGCCTCCATGCTCCGGCTCCAGGTCGGCCCCGTTGTAGCGGAACGCGACCCAGGCCTTTCCGTCCACCAGATCCTCGGTCGGGACGTTGGTCGTGTACCCGCCGTATGACGAGATGAGAGCGAAGGGAGCATCGCCCACACCGGTGGCCTCCATGAGCGTGTCGAGGGCAACCCCTTCCCAATCGGTATCGAGTTTCGACCATCGAGTCACACAATGCAGATCCGTAGTGAATCGCTCGGTCGCCAGCTCTGTGAACTGGTCCCATGAGAAGGTCCGCTCGGTGGACTCCTGGCCGACCGTCAGCGCCCAGTCTTGGAGGGCGATTTCGGGGGTAGGCCCTGCTGTCAGGACCGGGAAGTCGTCCACCAGGTACTGGCCGGGAGGAAGCCGTTCGCTGCTCGATCGACGCCTGCCCTCGAAGCCGCGTGTGGTCGTCACCCCGAGGATGCTACCTACCGCCGGTTGAACCGGGGAGCGTCGGGGCGTGGGTCATCTTCTTGATTCGGCGGTTTCGAAGCGCCATACACTATGTAGGCACTGCTTGAGAGGAGCACTCGTGAAGAAACTGGTAAAGCTTGGCCTGATCGTTGGCGTCATAGTGGTCCTAGCCAAGATCGTTATGGCCAAGAAGGCGAAGTGGGAGGGCCTCACCGAATCGGAGATACGCGACAAGCTCGAAACGCGACTGCCCAAGCGGATGCCCAGTGAAAAGCGTGCCGCCGTCGTCGACAAGCTTGTATCCAAGATGCGAGAGAAGGGTGCGCTTCTCCAGGAGGAGGAGCCATCTGAGAGTGCACCGACAGATACCGGCGGCGAAGGAGACGAGCCCGATTCTGGCGACAACAAGGCACGCAAGGAATCTGGCGACATCACCGCGTCGGTCTGAAACACACGTGCTGAGTGCGGCAGTTCTGAGTGCCGTTCTCGAGTTCGGCGTTCATCTCGCGAAGGATCATCGGCAGGGAGGTACCTCGTACAGAAACTCACCGCAAGCTTGATGGCTGTCGGGCTGTTGCTATTGGCAGCCTGCGGCACGCCGGACGAACTAGAACCAGGCCGGGTGAGCTCCTTCGAGGGCATCGCCGGGACGATCTACGAGCGCCAGGGCACCGGTGAACAGTTCTTTTTCTATTTCTTTGAGGATGGGACCTGGCACGGCTCGTCGAATCGAGACTTGGTCGTGGACCGCCCATCTGAGATCAAGGTGGCCAGGTTCGAGGGTACGACGGCGTTTGTGACGGAAATCAAGGGCCCTGCCACCGACTGCCCCGATGCCAGGTATGAGATCCACCTGCTGGAGAACCTCAATCTGCAGTATTTGGCTCTCGAGGATACGTGCGCAAAACGTGCGATCGCCCTCAATGTGTCGGTATGGGCGCCTGTTCCTTAGCGATCCCTTGGCGTCCTCGGACCGCCCGCAAACAAGCGCATCGCTCAGAACTGATATGGGATCCCGTTGAGCATGACGATGCGATCGATCACCGCGTCGCGCGCCTCGTCGAAGGACATGCCGGATCGCTCATTCTGTGGGATTCCCTGTTCCTGGACGTAGATCCGGAATCCGTCGGCTTCTTGGATGATGTAGAGGCCGTCTCGCGGTCCGGACCGGTTGCGGCCGAGCGCGAGCAGGGTGACGACCCCATCGATCTCCGCGATCATGTCGACGCGTTCCAGCGTGAAGGCCTCGGCAAAGTCGGCGGCGGTCGAAGCACGGCGGCCCAGGATCTGCGAAGCCGTCCTGGCCGCCCCTCGCTGCAGAATGGCCTGCGCCTGCTCTTGTCTGGTGGGGCGGGTCATCAAGAACCGGGGGGTCGAAGTGGTGAGTCGAGAGTCAAGCGCACCAACTTAGGCCTCATAGGAGACGACTGAGGGCTGAGGACTCATAACTCATGACTCAAGACTCCCTCGAGACCCTCCGTAAACTATGGCTGTGCCCTTGCTTTTGGCCATTCTCCTGTCGGTGACGCTGACCCCGCCGTTCGGGGAGGCAGAAGCGCGGGCCCTGACGGTCACCGGCGCCATCACCATCGATGTGAGCGTCGAGGTCGAAGGCACACCCACAACCGTGATCGCCAGGATCACCGGACTGGCCGGTGAACTGCCCCCGCAGGCGCTTGTCGAGCGGGGCGGCGGCATCTGGGGCACGATCATCCGACTCACCGGGCGCGAAGACGTGCTGATCGCCTTTGAGTACATCGACGCCGACGGGACCACCACTATTTCCGAATCGTCACGGCTGACCGAGCTCGGCGTCGACCCAGCAGTGATTGCTCCCAACCTGCCGACCACGCCCCCACCCGACGAGCCAGGTATCGAAATCGATCCCGTTTTGCTGGCCGGTGTAGCCGCAGCCCT
>JAUXMQ010000060.1 GCA_030623125.1 Acidimicrobiia bacterium | reverse complement strand
GCTGCAATTCCCACAGAGACCGCAGATCATGCAGCGGGCCGCCTCCGCCCGGGCCTGCTGTTCCGTGAGAGTGCCCGTCACCTCATCGAATCCCAGCACAGGAGTCCTGGGTTCAAGCTCGGGCGGGACTCGCCTTCTCTCGGTATCCACTCGGGTGACACCCTCCCGGTTGGCGGGTGATCCGTCGGGAACAAGTGGAGGGGGCATACGCTGGTCCGCCTTGGCCGAACCGCGCAGACTCCGGTCGATTCCCCAGGCCGCCCGTAACCCGCCGGCGATCGCCCCTGTCACGGTGCGATCGCCACCGATCAGGTCCCCTGCAACAAAGATCTGCTCGTGGGACGTTCCGCCGGTCTTCTCGTCGATATCCTCCGACCATTCCAAGACGACATCATCTTCCACCGTCGAACCGATACCGGTCCGGCCGATGGCCACAATGACCCGATCGATCTCCATCCTGATGTGGGAGCCCTCTATCGCCACATAGGTCTCAGGGTCTCTGCTCCCGGGAACCGTTGCCTCGACGCGCTCGAGATCGATGCCTCCGGGCACCAATCCTGTCACCCGAACACCGTCTCGGATCTCGACGCCCTCGTGCTCGGCGGCAGTGACCTCGCTCTGGATCGCGGGCATCTCGTCACGCCGCTCCAGAGAGACGATCACCACATGGGAGGCACCGCGGCGAAGTGCCGTCCGTGCCGAGTCGATGGCGGAGTTGCCGCCACCCACCACCAGAACTCGGCGGGCCGGCCCAAGACCGTTGCCCAGGTAGCTCAGCGCCGGCACGACTTCAGGGCCGTCCCCGGGGAGATTCAAGACACTGTCCCCGCCGCCGCCGATGGCGACGAGCACGGCATCGTTGGAATCGAGAAGCTCGCTGAGCCTGAGATCGGCGCCGAGTCGGCGCTTCCCTTCGAACTGCACACCAAGGTCGAGGATGCGTTGGATATCACGATCCAGAACCTCGGAGGGGAGGCGATAGTCTGGAATGCCTGATCTCAGAAGACCTCCAGGCTCGGTGTTCGAGTCATAGAGCCGGACTTGGTAGCCGCGCATCGCGAGTTCGTGGGAGGCTGCGAGGCCGGCCGGTCCCGCTCCGATGACCGCCACACTCATACCATTCGCGGCCTCGCCCTTTGGCCGGTAGGGGAATTCATCCTGGGTCCCCGCCCAGTCCATGACAAACCGCTTCAGATCATTGATCGCGACGGGTTCATCGACGCCGGCCCGCACACACACGGCCTCACAGGGCCGATGACAGACCCGGCACACCGAATCCGGTAGAGGAAGTCCGCTCATGATCAGCTCGAGGGCATCCCCGTATCGTCCCGCGGCAATGTGGGCTGCGTAACCCTGAATGCACAGATACAACGGGCATGCAGTGGCACAGGAAGCGACCATTGGCCGGTCGGCTTCGTCACCGACCTCGAGGGAGCGCGCCCTGGCCATGGCCCGCTCGAACCCTTCGACAACTACCTGCTCGCAGCGCTGACCGCAGCTCGATCGACCGCAATGCTGACAACGATCATGATCGATCGCGTAGGTGCTGATCTCCATGGAGCTCACCAGGTCGGTGTGTTCCACCGTTCGGTCGAAGAAGACCGGACATGCCCGCTGGGAGATCACAACGCTGAGCTCATCTCGTTGTTTTGCCCTCTCAAATGCGGCCACGGCCGAAGCAAGATCGTTGGGGTCGATCGTCTCCACATGGCGGGCACCCAGGGCCCGCACGATTGCTTCGATGTCGACCGAGCGGTGGGGGCCGTCCGGCCCAAGCTCGATTCCGGGGCTCTCCTGGAATCCGGTCATTGCGGTGACCTCGTTGTCCATGATGACCGCCACCATGTTCACGTCTTCCTTGATGGCGTTCAAAAGCGCGGGCATGCCCGAATGAAAGAAAGTCGAATCGCCGAGGAAACCCAACGTACGTTCGCCGGTGGTGCGAGCAACGCCTGCGGCGAGCGTGAAACCCGATCCCATCGACAACAGGGCGTCGCCTGCCTTCAACGGGGGCGCCACCCCAAGCGTGTAACACCCGATGTCGTTGAAATAGAGAGCATCGTCTCCGAATACGGAGCGCGCTGCGAAAAAGGCGGAGCGATGCGGGCAGGAAGCGCACAGCGTTGGCGCCCGCTGCGGCAGTAGACGCAGCTCTTCGGGACGGGAGACAGGTGATCCGACTCCGAAGACATCGTGGAGCATCGTTCGGATGATCTCAGGCCGATACTCCCCCTCGAAGGGAAGATGGCCGGTGCGCTTGCCCAGAATCTTCGTATTGAGCTCATGAAGGGAGCAGAGAGCTCGTACTTGATCCTCGAGATAGGGAGACAGCTCTTCCACTACGACCACTGTGTCCAACTGGCGCAGTTCGGCGATGAGCCAATCTTCGGGCAATGGATAGACCACACCCAGCGACAGCAAAACGATCTCTTGCTCGGCGAGTTCTTCGTTGATCAAGTCGGAGCAGATGGGAGTGGGGGCGCCTGACGCGAGGATGGCGGTGCGCCCCCCGCCCTGACGTCCAAAGAAACCCGACTCGCTCATCATCCGGCCCGCAATCTCCAACCGGTCGTTGATCTCCACCCTCATCCGGCGTGCATTGGGCGGCAGAGGCAGGAACCGTCCGGGATCGCGCCGGAAACCTGGCGTCTCGCGTTTGGTGATCGGCCCGAACGTGATCGGTGCCGATGTGTGACACACCCTCGTAGTGGGGCGCACGATTACCGGGAGACGGGCACGTTCGGAGAGCTCGAAGGCGAAGCGCGTCACCTCCAATGCTTCCTGAGGCGTTCGCGGGTCCAGCATCGGAATGTGGAGCGCATCCGCCAGATGGCGCTGGTCCTGCTCGTTGGGGCTGGTGTGGCTCGAAGGGTCACCGGCGCTGACGATCACCAGGCCCCCAACGACCCCGATGTAGGGAATCGTCGTGAGAGGGTCAC
This sequence comes from Acidimicrobiia bacterium, assembly GCA_030623125.1. GTDB lineage: Bacteria > Actinomycetota > Acidimicrobiia > Spongiisociales > ZC4RG35 > SZUA-217. Next base: position 3,923 of record JAUXMQ010000060.1, on the reverse strand, counting down.
CCGCGGACATGAGCCCGAGATGCTTCATGGCCACTATGGAGCGGGCACCAGCCAGCGAGGCGGCGAAGGCCATCTCGAGCGCAACCTTTTCGTTCACCGAGTACTCGAATGGAATGCCCAGTTGCGGGCCAAATCGGGCGAAGGTGTCTGTCACCTCGGTGGAGGGCGTGCCCGGGTAACCGCAGGCGAAGCCGACGCCGGCTTCGATGGCTCCACGCGCTATTGCCTCATTACCCAGCAGGAACTCGGTATGCCCTTCTCCCGCCGCGATCAACGGATGATCAGCCGTCACCGCCTACTCCTACTCGGCACATTTCGAGGACGCGATGCATCTCCCGTCCGGCCGTTCGGTTGGTTTCAAGAGTCACACCGGCCAGCAGCTAAAACAACCCGCCATTTGCATCATTTCTCCTGATGCAAAGACCTCACGGGTGCTCGATACGACCACCGGCCAACAGGTGACCGGTCACCAGCCGGCTCGTGATCCCGCTTCGAGGCAAGAAACCGGGATATAGGGTGAACGGGCCCTTCGGTGTCTCGAGCAAAGGAGCGGATAGCGGTGAATGCCAAACCGACAAAGTCGGGGCGGGTTGTGGAAACCACCTCCGGCGTCCCCATCAAGACCGTCTATGGGCCCGATGACACTGCCCATCTCGACTACCAGCGCGATCTGGGGGATCCGGGTGAATACCCGATGACCCGGGGCCCCTATCCGGAGATGTACCGGAACAAGCTCTGGACCATGCGTACCTACACCGGGTTCGGAACCGTGTCAGAGGTCAGCGGTTGGAACAGACGGCTCTACGAGGAAGAGGGTGCTACCGGTCTGTCGATAGCCCTCGACCTTCCCACCCAGATGGGCTACGACTCCGATCACGAGGAGTGGGGCCCGGAGGTTGGCAGGGTTGGGGTCGCAATCGATTCGCTGGCTGATTTCGAAGTCCTTTTCGACGGGATCCCCCTCGACGAGGTGTCAACATCGTTCACGATCAACGCTCCTGCCTTCCTCTTTCTCGCCCTGTATCAGGTGACCGGCGAGAAGCAGGGCGTTCCGCCCGAGAAGCTCCGACCCATCGTTCAGAACGACATTCTCAAGGAGTTCTTTGCACGAGGGGCTTGTGTGTTTCCGGTCGAACCAAGTCTCCGGATCGTGGCAGACACGTTCGAGTACTGCTCTGAGATGATGCCTCGGGCCAATCCCATCTCCGTCTGTGGCTATCACATCCGTGAATCCGGTGCCACCGCCGTCCAGGAGATGGCGTTCGCGATCTCCAATGCAATCGAATATATCGAGCGGGCTCTTCAGAGAGGATTGGACATCGACTCGTTCGCCCCACGGATCTCGTGGAATCTCGGGGCCTTCATGAATCTCTTCGAGGAGGTGGCAAAGTATCGGGCAAGTCGCAGGATCTGGGCGCGATTGATGAAGGAGCGATATGGCGCCAAAGACCCGCGGTCGTGGAGATTCCTCTGGTTCGCCGGCACCTGCGGCTCCACCTTCAGTCACAAACAGCCTTTGAACAACATTGTCAGGGCCACCGTGGAAACGCTGGCCCTGGTGCTGGGAGGTGTCCAGAGTCTCACGGTGAACACCTGGCAGGAAGCGTTCGAGATCCCCGACGAGCAGGCCATGCTGACCGCGCTCCGCACCCAGCAGATCATCGCCCACGAGACCGGGGTGGCCGATACCGCCGACCCTCTTGCCGGCTCGTACTTCGTCGAATCGCTCACCGATGAGTATGAGCGCCGCATCCTCGAATTGATGGACGATGTTGCCCGGCGGGGCGGAATGGCGCGCTCCATCGAGAGTGGACACATAGCCCGGGTGGTGCTCGACGAGGCGTACAAACATGCGGCAGCAGTCGAAGCGGGCGAACGCCAGATCGTGGGTGAGAACATCTTCACCCAAACCGACGAACAGACTCCGACCGGACTGTTCACCCTTGACCCGGGGGCCCGTGCGGAGCAGACAAGACGGTTGGCAGATGTGCGAGCGAATCGGGATGAGGAGGCGGTTGCAGCCGCCATCGCGTCCCTCGAGAACGCGGCACGTGACCCGGAGACGAACATCATGCCGGCAACCGTCGAATGTGTCAGGGCATATGCGACCATCGGAGAGATCTTCTCGACTCTGCGGGCCGAGTTCGGCGAATACCAAGAGCCATTGGACATCTTTTGATGGCGGCCGGGGAGCGTGATCTGTTTCGAGACTCGGTTCGATCCTTCGTCGCGGCCGAGGTCTCGCCGAATGCCGAAGAACTCGATCGACACGGTGTGTTTCCCGAGGACCTGTTCGGGAGGATGGGCGAACTCGGGTTCTTCGGACTGCGTTACCCAGAGGACGTGGGAGGTCAGGGGGCGGACTTCGGCACCGCCTGCGTGATGTACACCGAGCTTGCTTTCGGGAGTCTTTCCCTTGCTGCCATCTGTGCCATGCAGAGCCTCATGGGTACGCACTTCGTCCACCGATACGGCACGCTCGAACACCACGAGAGATACTTGCTTCCTGCCCTGAGGGGGGAGTCGGTCGCCACCTTCGCGTTGACCGAGCCGGATGCCGGATCGGATCTCGGGGCCATGAAGACCCGGGCGAAGAAAGTCGACAACGGCTGGGTGATCAACGGAGCCAAGACGTGGATCACCAACGCCCCCGTTGCCTCTTTTCTCACGGTGGGGGCCAAGACCAGTGACGAGGCGGGAATCCGAAACATCGCACTGTTCCTGGTGGATGTGGACAATCCGGGGTTCTCGGTGGGTAGACCAATCGAGAAACTGGGCGTGAGATCCAGTCTGACCTCGGAAGTGTCGTTTGACGACTGTTTCGTTCGTGACGATTCCCTCCTCGGCGAGGAGGGTGATGGTGTGAGGAATATCGGAGGTGTGCTGGCCGAGATTCGGGTGATGACCGCGGCCCTGGCGGTTGGGCTCTCCAGACGCGCGCTTGAAGACGCGGTGGCGTATTCGAAAGAACGTCAGGCGTTCGGACGCAGCATCGGCAAATTCCAGAGCATCGAGCACAAGCTGGCCGAGATGGAGACCTCTCTCTATGCGTCCTCGCTGATGACCGATGACGCGGCGGCCCGAATCGATAGGGGGGAGCCCAGCCCACATCGCTCGGCTATGGCCAAGCTCTTCGCCACCGAGGCCTGCGCGAGGATCGTCGATGAGACAACACGCATCTTTGGCAGCTACGGATTTGCCATGGAGTACGCAGCCCAGCGCTACTTCAGGGACGCACGCTTTCTGCTGTACGGCGGCGGAACCTCCGAACTCCTCCGTGGGATCATCGGCCGGGGCGTTCTCGGCGAAGACAAATGATCAGGGTGGGATTCGATGTCGGCGGCACATTCACCGACTTCGTCCTGGAGGACGCAGAAGGCCGCTGGCACACCGGCAAGCGGCTAACCACCTATCCCGATCCCTCTGAGGCATGCATCGCCGGGCTCGAGGTCCTTCTCGAAGACGCGGGTATCGACTTCAGCGAGGTGACGAGGGTCGTTCACGGAACCACCCTCGGATCGAACATCGTCATCGAAAGAAAGGGGGAGGGAGTCGCCCTCGTCACAACAGTGGGTTTTCGGGACGTGCTCCAGATCGGGAGGGAGAAGCGTTATCAGGTGTATGACCTTCAGATCACCAAGCCCGACCCGCTCATCGATCGGTCCTGGATATGGGAGATAGAAGAGCGTGTGCTGGCCGACGGAACAGTGCGTGACCCCATGGACGAGGTCTCGGCACGCGCAGCCATTCGTGAGATATCCGAGCGAGGCGTGACGTCTCTCGCCGTGTGCTTTCTCCACAGTTATCTCAATCCGGACCACGAGCGCCGGTTTGCCGAGTTGGTCGCCGAGGAGGCGCCCCACATGGTGGTCTCTCTCTCCTCGGAGGTCTCCCCACAGTTTCGGGAGTATGAAAGGACGAGC
>JAUXMQ010000150.1 GCA_030623125.1 Acidimicrobiia bacterium | reverse complement strand
TGACACTTCGAGCACCCTCTCCGCCTCCTTGGTCATGTCGAAGTCCTGCAAAAACACAGCAACCTTGCTGATGTCATCCCGGGAGGCCACGAGGAGGTCCTCGATGAGCCAGGACGCATCATCGGCCTGTCGTGCGATCAACTGCGCCATATCCCGCCTGTCTTCATCGCTGAACGTGTCGTAGTTGTTGGCCAGTTCCTCGCCCATTCCAAGCATGACAGCAATGGGGTTGCGTAACTCGTGAGAGACGGTGGCGAGAAACTCGTCTCTGGCCCTTTGGGCCTTGAGTTTGTCCGTCTGGTCGATGAGTGCGCCCTCGAAGTATGCGATCTGACCTTTGGGGTCTCGAACAAGTCTGGCGGTGTCCTGGACCCAGACGGTTGTGCCATCGGGACGTTTCAACTCCACATCCAGTTTGTTCACAGTGCCTGCTTCCGAGATCTCGTCGAGCCAGCGGCTGCGTTGACGGGGGTCGACATAGACGGACTCAACGGTGGTCAGACCGGCCATCATCGCCTCGACACTGTCGTATCCGAGCAGATTTGCCAATGCAGTATTGGCCGCGAGGATCTCGCCGTCCGCTGATGTGCGATAGAGAGCGACAGGCATGCGTCTGAACATGTCTTTGAGTTCTTCGATGCGCTGCATTCCGCCAAGAATATCGGCAATGTGGAGACTTTTCTCCAGTCCCATTTCGACCCTCCACCGACTGGTGAACTTCGGTTAGGAAACGGATTCCAGCTCAGCACCATTGATACGCCAGACACTCCCTCCTTCGGGAGTAGTCGATGCCACGACGATCGGGCACCGGGTTCCGTACAGACGATCGGCCACGAGGGCCCCAATCACCATGATCGAGTCAGGCTCATCCAAAACGATTCCGGCCGGACCGGTTCCGATGCGAATCATCTCGGCAAGCACCGACGACGATGAGCTCGACCCGCGACCGTGGGGAAGAACCAGCACCTTGCCTGCCAGCGATACACCTGACTGGGGATGGGACGGGTCGACGATCCGACCAGATTCGATACTGACCCCACCCCAGAAGGAGAGAGGCGCATCGAGGGCGAGGACCTCACCCGCGGCTACTCCATCAACCAGGACCTGGTCGACCCTCATGACCACTCCCCCGTCGACACGGCCGACCCGGTCACCGCGGATGCGACACAATCGGCCAATGACCCGAGGACAACGCTGACGCCCAGATTCGCCGGTGCGTAGTAGGCCCACTTGCCGGAGTTGGTCATGACGTCGCCTTCGATATCCCCCATGATCGGTGTGATGTAGGTGCAGGTATCGGTCACGACGGTGACGCCGAAAGCCACGATCGGAGTCATCACTCCTGCCCTCTCGGCTCTATCGAGGACATCGCGCGAGGTGTTCACATAGAACGGAACAGTTGTCCTCCGACCTTCGACCAGAGCTGCCAGGGAGACGAACTCGTCAAACGACATATGAGGTGTTCCCACGCTCACCGCGCCAAGCGTTCCGATGGCGGTCGTGAGCTGCCGGCGGGCGTCACGAAGTGTGTCAACGGTTAGGTCCGTGACATGGAGCGGTGGCGCGCTCCCGAGGGCTTCGCTCAGCGAGGGCGCTTCGGGTGTGACACCAACGGCGTGGAACATCGCCACCGCACCGGAGGAGGCCGCTGCTGCGCCGAGTGCCTTCAGCCGGTCCTCGGTGGCCCGCTCATCGAGCCCCGTGATCACCGGGACACGGCTGCCGGCCACTTGTCCTAGAACATGGCCCATCAAGGGATAGGTGAGGTCGTCGTCGAGGATCGAACTGGGGACTACGACGTTGAACTGGATTGTGCCAAGTCGTCCCTCATCTGTGTGCAAGCCTGCGTAGGGAACCCGCCCGGTCAGGGCACAGCAAATGTCCATGAAGTCGCCGTACCGGTTGGTGCGAGCGCCCAGAACAGAGTTGGCGAAAACGATCGCATTCGACTCCCCCCAGGCGATCTGCTGACCGAACGACGGTCGATCTTGAAGCTGATACGGGGCGCAGGTCCAGGTAGGCCGGCACCCAAGGGCAACGTAATGGTCCATGAGACCTTTGGCGGACTCGGCCACAGCCGAATCGCCCTTGTAGAGATCCGGGTGGAGCAGGTCGAGGGAGGCGACATTCAGGGTCGTCGGAACCTCCACCCGGCCGTCGCCATCGACCAGCATTTGGGCAAAGTCGACACCCGCCCGGCCGTGGTAGGAGCATCCGTCGATATGCGCCGCCTCGATGTCTATGAGATGTTGGGCGCCATCGGTCTCGCCAACGGCTATCAACAGCTCCATGGCGATCCTCTGGGCATCGCCCATCTCGCCTGCAAGGAGGGATCGATCTCTTTCGGAGAGTTGCACCGCCTCAAGGTACGCCAACGGCTGGTCTTGGAGTGACGCAAAGCCGGTATTGATGGCAATCGGGTCCAACTGCAGAGACAAGTCGACCCATCGAGCCATCGACGGCCGCTGACCGCCCGAGCTTGATGGTTGGTGCCCGTGCCTTCTAGAAAGATCTTCAGTTCGGAAAAGGGATCTGCATTTGGGCGTCAGGACGATGGAACCGTTCCAACCCATTCCACATGAGGTGGTCCATGAACACCCAGGACCTCCTGTGTATCGCCGTCGGGCCAAACGCCTGGAGGGCGGCTTTGTGGATCGGACAGGGGTAGCCCTTGTTCGCCTCGAAGTTGTAGGCCGGGAACTGATCGGCCTGGGCAGCCATTATGCGATCTCGAGTCACCTTGGCGAGGATTGATGCAGCAGCAATGGAAAGCGAGGTGCTATCGCCTCTCACGATTGTGCGCGCGCCACCAATGAAGTCCCAGTTGCCATCGACCAGAACGTGATCTGGCGCCAAACCCAACCCTTCGATCGCTCGACTCGCGGCCAATTTCTGCGCAGCCGACATTCCAAGCTCATCGCACTCCAGGTAGGAAGCGTGTCCCACCGACCATCGGGCGCACCAATCGGCGACACGATCGAACAGGGCCTCCCTCTCGACTTCTGTCAGCATTTTCGAATCGCGAATCTTGTAGATCCGACGGTCTTTGGGAACGACGGCTGCACCCACAGTCAGCGGGCCTGCCCACGACCCTCTCCCGACTTCGTCGACACCCACCACGATGGTGGACTCGGTGTCCCAGAGCCCTCTCTCCACGACAAGACCCGGTGCTTGTCTCCTCAGACTTGGCCTGAGACGGGGAGCGGTGCCGGTGGTCACGGGTGTCCAGGGTAGAGCCCGGCGCAGCTCCCGGACGGGTTCAATTCTGACGGATGTCCTCGGGATAGGTGGACACCAGGGAGAGGAATCCCGACTGTCTCCGAAGAACCTTCTGCCACTGGGAATCGGGGTCGTCGAACGGATCGTCGGGTGACGCCTGAACCACATACCAGGAGCCGATGGCGATCTCACCCTCCAACTGCTCCAACCCCCAGCCTGAGTAGCCCGAGTAGACGCGCACCGGTGCGTCCTCGTCACCTGGAGACTCTGCCAGATCGACCAGGCTGAGACCGGGCACTCCTGTGGGCATTCCATCCGCAACCAACGCGACGCCGATTGCAATATCAGGATCGACCGGCCCTCCGTAGTGAACCATGCCCGGGTCGGCTGTGCGCCCTGCCCATTCCGGGAGATGGCTGTCCACCCGCTCCTCGGTTGGGCGATTGAGAACGATGCCGACGGCTCCCTCCTCATCGTGCTGCAGCATCAGGATGATCGTGCGGTAGAAGTTGGGATCGACCAGCTGCGGTGTCGCAATCAAGAGTTTTCCTCCGTAGCCTTCGATCATCCGCCAATCGTGGCACACCACAAGACCTGTGTCCTGATACTGCACCGGCGCTAGCGTGGCTTCATGACGCTGCCCAACGTCTTGCTCCGCCGTCAACCAGATGGTGAGCTACGGGAGGTTGAGGCTTTCCCTGCCTATCTCTCCGCAGGCGCCAGTCTGGATCCGGTCTGGAGATGACGATGCGCGCCTTGGTGAAACACCCGGACGAGATCAGTCTTCGACTCGATGAGGTAACAGTCCCCCGGCCAGGGCCCGACGAGATCTTGATCCAGGTCCAAATCTCCCAAGGCCACAAAGCGGGAACCGTCTTCTATCACCAGGTCCTGCCCCATACTTTCGAACACACCTGTGCGGTCGTTGAGACGCACACTCACCGTGCTATCTCCAATCGGCAC
>JAUXMQ010000006.1 GCA_030623125.1 Acidimicrobiia bacterium | reverse complement strand
GCAATTCCGGGATCCGACCGCCCATGCAGAGATGCTGGTGTTGTCTACCCGATCGCGAGAGATCGGCGACTGGCGGCTGGCCGGTCACACGCTGGTGGTGACCCTGGAACCGTGTCCGATGTGCGCCGGAGCTGCGGTCTGGGCCAGACTGGACCGCATCGTCTACGGGGCGAGCGACCCCAAAGCCGGCGCGGCTTGGTCCCTTTACAACATCCCGCAGGACCGACGTCTCAACCACCGCATCGAACTCGTCGAAGGCGTCCTCGTCGATGAGTGCAGTCGACTACTCGAGAGATTCTTCGCCGACAAGCGCTGAGCCGGCAACCATTCGACGGTCCCATATCCCATAGACAACTGCTCCAACGATCAAGGTCGCACCCACCGCCGCGAATGCCACCAGATAGTCGAACCCAACTATCAAGAACCCGACCGCCGGGGCGCCGAGCAGCAAGGCTATGTCAAACAGCGAAGTGAACACAGTCATTGCCGATCCTCGCTCCGAGATGCGGGCACGGTTGACTACCTCGCTGGAGAGCAGGGGGAATACCGCACCGTGAGCGGTACCGGTGACAATGGCGGCGAGCATCAGCGAGACTTCCGACCCGGCCAATGCCATGATTCCAAGACCGATCCCGTAAGCGGCAATCGAGCCCACCAAGAGAGGCCGATGAGGTATTCGGTCGTAGAACTGGCCCCCCACGATCCGGGTTAACGCCGCGGCGATTCCGTATGCCGCGAAAAAGGCCCCGGCGGTCCCGATCTGACGCTCGTCGACATAGGTGCGAGTAAAAGTGAACAGTGATTCGATTCCGACGGCAAAAAGCAGCGCAACAAACCACAACGGGAGCATGTTCCTCTGAACCAGCGGCGCCCAGAAGCTGCGTCGTGGCTGACGACCTCGCACCGGAAGTGTCGGAAGAGTTCTGACTATAAGCCACGAGACAAGCCCGATGACCCCCGCCAGCACGAACAACCCATCGAAGCCAAAGCTGTCAATGACAACGTCCCCGACGTATCCGCCAATGGCGATCGGGATCAGACCGGACAAGCCGAAAATGGCGAGGCCCTGTGTGCGGCGCTCCACCGGGATCGAGTCGGCTCCGTAGGTGAGCATCGCAGTGAACAAAGTTATCTGGACAATCCTCCATGCGAGAAACAACACCCACAGATACGGACCCCAAACATCTGCTGTGACCAAACTGAAGATCACGGCCATATTGACGAGCCCTCCAACGAGAAGGATCGTTCTCCGGTGAGTCAGGTCAAGGAGGCGGCCCATTGCTGGACGGAGCAGCAGCGAGACCGCAGCCGAGGCGGCGTAGAGCACTCCAATCAGGGCCTCGGTAGCCCCAAGATCGGATAGATGTCCCGGGAGATGGATCATCAGGGCAAAGGGAATCTCCTGAAAGAGAGCAGCCGTGAAGAGCCGGGGAAAGTTGGGACCGAAACGATGAGCTGACATGCGAACTCGTCAAGGTAACACCCTCCGGATTCCATCCTCACCTCGCCGTAGGTGCGAGGGGTCTGTAGCCTTCCGGGTGATCGTGTAGGTGGGGCGCTAGGGGTGCCCTGAACCCGAAACCCTCTTCATGCGGGACCGAATCCCCCGTCCGAGGGGCACGACATACCGGGGCATACCGCCCGGATGTCGGACACGCGGTGTTGACGGCTGGGTCCTGCGCGGCGGAACACCATGAATCGGGTCAGGTCCGGAAGGAAGCAGCCCTAAGTGGATCGTTCCGGGTGCCGCAGGGTCACCTGGTTTGAGCCGGCGGCCGGTGTCAACGGTGTTCACCGTGTCTCGATGACGGGGTCACGATCACTCTGGTTTGCGCAACCTCACGCCATAGACGAAGCCGAAGACGCCGTTGCGCCAGTGCGTCTCGTAGTCGAGTCGACGCCCGACGAACAGCCTCTCGGGGGGCGGCAGGGTGTCGAGACTCTTGTGGAGGTACCAATACTCCTTGGGGGCACGAGCAAAGACCAGCCCAACCAGAGGTAGCACGATGGCGGTTCCCACGCGGTGGATGAAACGGAGGACCGGGTTGATTGGACGGCTCAGACCAATCACCACTGCCGCTGCTCCCGGCTTCAGGACTCGATGCATCTCTTCGAGAGTGGCGTCGACCGATGTCAGATTGCGAAATACATAGGCACTGAACACAGCATCAAAGCTGGCATCGCGGAACGGCAGCGCCTCCCCAACGGCACCGGCTTTCGCCACCACGGGGCTCAGAGCCAGCATCTCGATGACCGGGTCGATTCCTATGACCGTGCGGCCCTCGAAATCGGTATCACCGGTACCACAGCCAAGGTCGAGCACTGACCCCTGGCTGAGTTGACGAATACCGAAAGCCCTCCACTTCCTCTCCTGGCCAAACGAAAGGACCCGATTTACTCGGTCGTACTGTGCGGCGATCTTGGCAAAGATCGGGTCGGAGACCTCGCTCACGGTTCGATGCTGTCGAACCCGGTGTAGGGACGGAGCGCCTCTGGGATCACCACCGAACCATCGGGCTGCTGGTGATTCTCCAGAATCGCAAGGATCGTTCGACCCACGGCACACGCGGTGCCGTTCAGCGTGTGGACAATCCGATTTCCCTTCTCACCCCTGGCTCGAATCTTGAGTCGCCTAGCCTGAAAATCCGTCGTGTTCGAGCACGAGGTGATCTCTCTGTAGTTCTGCTCTCCCGGAAACCAGGCCTCGATGTCGTACTTCTTGGCAGCCGACGCTCCCAGGTCGCCGGCAGCAACGTTGACGACGCGATACGGAACGTCGAGTTGGCGCACCAGTAACTCCTCGACTTCGAGCAACCGGTCATGCTCCTCGACGGAATCTTCAGGCTCGATGAAGACAAACATCTCCACCTTGTCGAACTGATGAACCCTAAAGATGCCGGCTGTGTCCTTCCCATATGTCCCCGCCTCTCTCCTGAAGCAGGTGGAAAACCCTGCATATCGGATCGGAAGGTCATCCCCGTCGAGGATCTCGTCACCGTGGTACGCCGCCATCGACACCTCCGAGGTTCCCACCAGGAAAAGCTCGTCTTTGGGGATGTCGTAGACCTGTTCGCGGGCTTCAGGGAAGAATCCGGTGCCTTCAAGAGCGTGCTCACGAACGAGTACGGGAGGGATCATCGGGGTGAACCCGGCCTCGGAGAGATTGTCCATGGCCCAGCGCACCAGCGAGAGCTCGAGAAGCGCACCCTTGCCCTTCAAGTAGCCAAACCGACTCCCCGAGACTTTGGAAGCGCGAGCGGTGTCGATGATGTCGAGCGCCTCGCCGAGCGAAGCATGGTCGGCTCCTTCAGTGGCGGCATCGCCGAACCGCTTGATCTCGACACCGTCCTCTTCGGTGAAGCCGTCGGCCGCGGAGGGGTCGACCAGATTGGGAACTTCGAGAAAGGCTGTCCTGAAGGCTGCCGCCAGCTCGTCGGCTCTCCCCGCCGCATCCTTTTGGGCAGCCGCCAGACCGGAGACCTCTTCGATGGCAGCCTGTTTGGCGTCGCCATCGAGCGAGGCAATCTTCTTGCCTGACTCGTTCTGAGACGCCCTCAGCTCTTCGGACTCCCGAAGCGCAGCACGATGAGAAGCGTCCAGCTCGATCAGGGCTTCGAGATCGAGGTCGAACCCGCGGCGACGCAGCGATTCGGCGATGATCTCGGGGTTATCGCGGAGGAGTTTCGGATCGATCATGGGGCAGCGGATGGTAACGATGAGTCAGGTGTTCCAGCCTTCTGTTTGCGCGAAAGATCAAATACGACGCGCCATGCCTTAGGAAAGCCGGAATCAGTCTTCGTTGACGGTGAACTGAACCCGAATCTCGTTGTCGTTGGCGTTGGAGTCGTCACCGGTGATGGCGAGGATGGCCGCAACCTCGTATATGCCTCCCGGTTCGACCTCCAACGCGTCGAAGATAATCGTCACCTGCTGATTTGGCTGAAGCGCTGCCACCTCTGCCTGTTCGCGTATCTGCTCGGGCCCACCGGTGAGTGTCAGCACGAGCGCTTCAACTCCGCTCGCCACGTTGCCGACATTGGTCACAACGACCGAAAACACGATGCTATCGGTGATCGGAACCACCACCTGGTCGGATGGGTCTACCTGCCACTCGGGGTCGGAGACGATCTGGCTCACGGCGAGTCCGGGGCGAAGTGCCAGTCCGCTATTGGGGGACCGGGCGGAGTCGATGTACGAAACCGAAAGACTCACCAGACTGCCCTCCGCCGGCATCAGCGTGACGACAGGCATCGGAGTCAGCGGGTTGGGAATGTCGATTCGTCGCATCTCCACCACAAGATCGGCATAGAAGGTGTCACCGGCCCTCAGCTCGGCCAACGAGTCGGCCATCGTGTCGACAACCAGGAGACTCTCAGGGTTGTCCGCCGCTTCGAGAACCGACGCACCGTACCCCTCCACCCCGTCCTCCCAGGTCCGCAAGGCCTGGCGGTACATCGAGCGAACCGGAGTCAACGAGGGCGTGGGAGGGGCGTTCTCGACGAACGCCAGGCTTACGGCCAGATCCTCCATGACTCCGTCGATGACCGTCACAAACTCGGTTCTATCGATGCGCTGGAGACGAGAAACAACATCACGGAGGGCGTCACCACCCTTGGATATCTCGACGGCCTGACTCTGCATTTCCTCGAGATAATCAAGCTCGGCCCGGGTCTCATCACCGGAGGCCGAGACAATCAGGCCAGCTATGACAGCGACACCCACGACTATGAGCAGGAAATAGCGTGCCACCGCTCGCCGGCGGGGTGGTGGATCAAATATCACCGTGGGCGAGGGGGGACTTGAACCCCCACGATCTTGCGATCACAGGAACCTGAATCCTGCGCGTCTGCCAATTCCGCCACTCGCCCTGTTGGAACCTGGGATCGTACAGAAGCCATATTGGTTGTGGTATTCCGCATGACCACCAGGCGACCCGTAATCTCTCAATCCTTGAGCCTCGTCCGCAGCTTCGAGCGCCGCCTGGAACGTCTCTTTGAAGGCGCCGCAGGGAAGGCGTTCTCAGGTCATCTTCATCCGTCGGAAATCGCCGGAAAGCTGGCACGTGAAGCCGACCTCGCTCGTTATGAGCACGTGACAGGGCCCGCCACCGCCAACTCATACACGATCCTCGTCAATCCCCGCGACCTGACCCTCGACCCCGGGGAGTTGGAGAGGGTTTTGGCTGAGGAGGTCGACCGCTACACGGCAGACGAAGGGCTGCGTTTGGAAGGGCCAATTGCGGTGGCGATCCAAGCCTCCAAGGACGTTTCGCCCGGAACGGTCGTCTGTCACCTGAAGGTAATGCCGGGTCCAACCGTTCCATGGGCGCGTCTGGCCGGGTCGGAGACCGTCGAAGTTGGGCGCAACCGGGCTCTGATCGGCAGGTCGCCGGAGGCCGATGTCGTCCTTCCCTTCGAGGACATCAGTCGTCGACATGCGCTGGTTTGGCGACAGGATGGTCAGATCTGGATAAGGGATCTCGGATCGTCGAACGGCACGTCCCTCGATGGAGAGCCGGTTGGTCGGGAGGCCGCAGCAGTCAATCCCGGCGCCGTCCTCGCATTCTCGGACCACCGCTACCGACTTTCGAAACTCTGATGCCAGACGTAATCCTCGCCATTCTGCGGATCATCTTTCTCGGCCTGGTCTATCTGTTTGTTTGGCAGGTGGCCAGGGCGATCGGATCGCACCTGGGAATCTCGGTGCGTCGCCGACGTCGTGAGGGAAGAAAGATCCTCTTTGTCCGATCCGAAAGCCAGAAGGGCATCGAAGTCGAAATCACCGACGTGACCGTGCTGGGCAGGTCCGACGAGGCCGACCTAGTCATTGACGACCCCTACGCTTCCGATTTCCACATGCGGCTGGTGGCTCAGGAGAATGCGATGATGCTCCACGACTTGGGTAGCACGAACGGGACGTACGTGAATGGTCGTCGTGTCACCGCTCCGACCGAGCTCCGACGCGGCGACAACATCCAGGTGGGCAAGACCGTCATGGAGGTTCGATGAAATACCTGTGGGCAACGGCGAGCCACAAGGGGATGGTCAGGGAGAACAACGAAGACTCGCTGTATCCCGATTCCTCCGGCGAGTCTCACGGGCCGGCGACTCTCGTGGTTGCCGATGGCATGGGGGGTCATGTCGCTGGAGAAGTTGCCTCGCGACTCGCCGTGAATGCGGCAGCGTCGAACGATCTTTTGCCGAGTGACCGGGTGGCAGCCGGCAACAGGGCGATCAGGGAGGAAGTGGCCAGAGAACCAAGTCTCGAAGGCATGGGGACGACCATGACCCTGGTGACACTGGGCGAGGATGGCACCGCGACGTTTGCCCACGTGGGTGACAGTCGTGCCTACATGTACCGGGCCGGCGAACTTCGCCAGGTGACCGAGGATCACACCGTCGCCGCCGAGTACGTGGCCCTCGGAGAGATCTCGGCAGAAGAGGCGGCATCTCACCCACAGCGTCACATGCTGACAAGAACCCTCGGGCTCAGCCGATTCGTCAATATCGACGAGATCGAAATCACCCTCGAGCCCGAGGACAGGATCCTGCTGTGTTCGGACGGACTGAACGAGATGGTTGACGACGGCGCAATTGCAGCGGCGATGGGCGGGGGCACTGTCGATGATGTGGTCTGGAAACTGGTCGAAACGGCCAACGAGGCCGGGGGCGTCGACAACATCACAGTAATCGTCGTCGACGCCCTTGGCTGAGTGCTAGTGCCCCTCTAAGAGATGACCCGCAACACCGAAGCCGCCCTGATCATTGCGGCATCTTTTCTGGCGGCATTTGGGGTGACTCTCGTCAACTTCGCTCGCGGGGGCAGTGTCGACGTGCAGACCAGTCTCACCTTTCTGGTGTTCCTGATCACGTTCGGCGGCCTCCAGGTCGCCGTGCGCACGTGGGCGCCTCGTGCCACCCCCCTGCTCCTGGCGCCAATAGTCGCCCTCACCGCAATCGGGTTTCTCGAGGTTTACAGACTGGACGTCGTTCGAGCCGGGCTGCAACGATGGTGGTTGTTGATCGGGGCTGGTTTGGCGGCGCTGGTGCTTGCCCTGCTCTCCAAGCCAGGCACCTCGGTGCTCCGTCGCTATCGCAATCTCATTCTCGTGATCTCGATCGCTCTGCTGTTGCTTCCCAACCTGTCGTCCGACTGGGCGTTCCCCCTGAAGGGCCTGGAGGTCAACGGATCACGTCTGTGGGTGGTGCTCGAGCTCGGCTTCACCCAGATGCAGTTCCAGCCTGCCGAGTTGGCGAAACTCGGTTTGGTGACGTTCGTTGCCGCTTATCTCGCCGACCATCAGCGCGCTCTGCGCGAGGCACACCGCCAGGTGGGACCACTCCGATTTCCGGAGCCCCGGCAACTGATACCACTGCTGGCTGCTTGGGGAGTCAGCGTGGTGATCCTCGTGTGGCAGCGCGATCTCGGAGCATCGCTTCTGTTGTTCGCCGGATTCGTGTTGCTTCTCTACGCCGCCACCGGCGCCACCGGTTATCTGGCTGCGGGTGGGTTGCTGGCCTTGTTGGGAGGGGTGGCCTCGTCTCTGATGTTTGACCACGTGCAGCGTCGGGTTGTCGCATGGATTGCGCCATTCGAGAACTACCAGGACGAAGGGTTCCAGATCGCACAAGGGCTCTTTGCTCTCGGGTCCGGCAGCCTCGCAGGAGCGGGCCCGGGGCTGGGAAGGCCCGACCTGATCCCCAATGCGTCCACCGACTTCATCTTCGCTGCCGTGGGTGAGGAACTTGGGTTCGCGGGATCCGTGGCTGTGATCGCACTGTTCGCGCTTGTCGTCAGCGTCGGACTGGGCATCGCTTTCCGAAGCCGCGACACTTTCCGCAAGCTGCTGGCTGCCGGTCTGACATTCATCTTCGGGATCCAGGTGTTTCTGATCATCGGCGGGATACTCCGCATCCTTCCACTGACGGGGATCACGCTGCCTTTCATGTCCTATGGCGGTTCGGCTCTTGTCGGCAATCTGGTCCTGATCGCCCTGCTACTCCGAATCAGCCACGAGGAAGCGTCATGAACGGCCCCATTCGTCGAATCGCCATTGGCATATTCGCCGCGATGGGCGCCCTTCTTCTGGCTGTCACCTGGTTTCAGGTGGTGCGTGCTGACGATCTCAAGACGGATCCGCTCAACCCACGTCCGGCGTTGACAGAACGCGGCAAGGAGCGCGGTCTGATCGTCACCATCGACGGAACGGTCGTCGCCAGATCGGTAGAGGACCCCGGGAGTCGCGATTACATCAGGGAGTACCCCGAGGGCGAGGCATTCGCCCATGCTGTCGGCTATTCCTCGTTCCTGGTGGGCAGCAGTGCTCTCGAAGCGGCGTACTCATCCCAATTGCGCTCGAGACGAGATCTCACCATCAGTGACATAGTCGCTGTCATTCTGGGACGGGATCTCCGCCCCGAGAATCTGGAGATCACGATCCACGCAGGGCTTCAGCTAGCGGCCCTCGAGGCTCTTGGCGACAACAAAGGCGCGGTTATCGCCCTTGATCCTCGAACGGGTGCGGTCATGGCAGCCGTCTCGACACCGTCGTTCGACCCGAACTTGCTTCTGGGAGACGACTCCGCCCAACAATGGGAAACCCTGCTCATCGACCAGTCCCGGCCATTGATAGACAGGGGGACACTGGAGATCTACGCCCCAGGATCGAGCTTCAAGACGGTGGTAACTGCCACTGCCATCGACACCGGGACGGCGGGACCGGGAACAACCTTCGACGACCCCAGCGAATTCGACCTTCCCGGTTCAACAGCGACGATCTCGAACTTCGGGGGCCAAACATGTGGCGGCGGGGTGTCGGTGAGCCTCCTCGAGGCCTTTGTTCGCAGCTGCAATACAGTATTTGCCGACCTCTCGATTCAACTGGGTGCGGTCGACATCGCCATCACGGCCGAGGCTCTCGGCTTCAACACCGAAATCGCCTACGAGTGGGCGATTCCCCAAGCCGTTTGGCCTACCGACGATCTGGTTGGTGATGATGCAGCACTGGCCCAGAGTGGCATCGGGGAACGCGACGTGCGTGCCACGCCGTTGCATATGGCGATGGTCGCCGCAGCAATAGCGAACAATGGGGTTGTGACCAATCCCTACATGGTCCAGCGCATCTTCGATGCCGGTGGTCAGACAGTGGAGACCACCGAGGTCACCGAGTTGGGACGCGCCATGGCGCCAGAAACGGCCTCGGTGCTTGCCCAGATGATGGAGCGCGTCGTGACCGAAGGCACCGGTCGCCGGGCTGCGGTACCCGGAGTGAGGGTTGCGGGTAAGACTGGTACGGCCACAGGTCATGGCGATTTCTCCAATCCTTGGTTCATAGGATTTGCTCCAGTCGAGAGTCCGACGATTGCTCTGGCGGTGTTCATCGAAGGCAGCCCTTCCTCGGGTGAGTCCGCGACCGGCGGATCGTTGGCGGCACCTATCGCATCGGAGCTGATCGAGATCTGGATCGCGTCACAGTCATGAGTTGGCATCAACCCCTCCCTACAATTCTCTGACTCGATGCAAACCCCCTCCGAACTGACCGAGCGCTATCACGTCACGTCCCACATTGCCCGGGGCGGAATGGCCGATGTCTACGAAGGTCAAGACACGTTGCTAAACCGCAAGGTCGCCATCAAGGTCCTTCACTCCCAGTTCTCCTCAGACGAGGCGTTCGTGAAGCGATTCCGTCGTGAAGCCCAGGCTGCGGCCAATCTCACCCACCCAAACATCGTTGGGATCTACGACTGGGGGCAGGCACAGGGCACCTATTTCATCGTCATGGAGATCGTCGATGGCCGCTCTCTTCGCGATGTCCTCAGGTCCGAGGGGGCGCTTCTGCCGCGCCGTGCCCTCGAGATTGCCGCCGAGACTGCCGCCGCACTGTCCATTGCCCATCAGGCCGGACTGGTTCATCGCGACGTGAAGCCGGGCAACATCCTGCTGGCCAAGGACGGAACGGTGAA
Source organism: Acidimicrobiia bacterium (assembly GCA_030623125.1). GTDB lineage: Bacteria > Actinomycetota > Acidimicrobiia > Spongiisociales > ZC4RG35 > SZUA-217. The sequence continues at coordinate 1,877 of JAUXMQ010000006.1, read as the reverse complement.
AGTCACCGACTTCGGTATCGCCAGAGCATGGGATGACAGCCAAGAGCTCACCAAGACCGGCGCCGTCATCGGCACCGCCACCTACTTCAGCCCCGAACAGGCCCAGGGCGCGGCCGCCGACGCCCGAAGCGATGTCGATTCGTTGGGGGTGGTGCTCTACGAGACCCTCACAGGTCGCCCGCCATTCACCGGTGAGAGCCCTATGGCCGTCGCCTTCCAACACGTGTCGGCCGAGGCGCCCCCAGCGTCATCACTGAACCCAGATGTTTCCGAATCGCTGGACGCCGTTGTGACCAAGGCCCTCCGCAAGGACCCGGCAGGCCGCTATCAGTCGGCTGAGGAGATGCGTCAGGATCTGCTTGCCGTACTCAAGGGTGACCCCGTCGTAGTCCCGCCGATCGTGCCGGTTGTGGCCGGCGGTGCGGCTGCCGGCACCGAAACCACCCAGGTGATGTCGGCCGTTCCCCCACCAACGGTGCCACCCGACGAGGTCTACCGGCAGATCGAGGATGAGCCTCCCTCTCAGATGCCTTTCATCATCACGGCATTCGCGCTCCTCGTCGCTCTCGCCATTCTCATGTTCTTCCTCTTCCGTCTGGCGGGCGGAGTCGACGCCGATGTCGAGATTGCAACCGTCCCGAGCGTGACGAACTTCACTCAGGACGCCGCGTTGCAAAGACTTCAGGCCGACGGATTCGTACCCAACCCGCGGTTCGAGACAAACGACACAATCGAGCCGGGAATAGTGATCAGGACCGACCCGCCCGCCGGGACCGAGGCCGAGGTCGGCTCCATCATCGATGTGTTCATCTCGACCGGATCGGAGGAGTTCTCGGTGCCTCCTGTCATCGGTCAGAACATCGACGACGCCGAACAACTCATCAGGTCCGCGGGACTGGCCGTCGGCCAAGTTGTGACACGTCCTGATGCCGACTTCGAGGTCGACGTTGTGATTGAACAGTCGCCCGCTGCGGGTGTCGAAGTGGGCGCCGGAACACCGATCAACCTGGTCCTCTCATCGGGGCCGGAGGTGATAACGCTTCCCGATCTTGCCGGCATGTCTCAACTCGACGCCATCGCCCAGCTGACCGAGCTCGGCCTCAAGTTCAGTGTCAACGAGGAGTTTTCCGACGAAGTGGCGTTTGGCGATGTCATCAGGACCGAGCCTGAGGCGGGCACCCAGGTGCTGTCTGGAGACACCATCCTCCTCATCGTCTCCAAGGGCGCCGAGCCTGTCGAGGTGCCCAGCCTGATCGGTCTGACCGAGAGCGAGGCGCAGTTGGTTCTCGACGATCTTGGTCTCATCCTCAACGTGTCCAACAGCACCCAACCCGTCGGGGATCCTGCTCAGGACGGCACGATCGTCGATCAGATCCCCTTGGAGGGAAACATTGTCGGCCCCGGTGACATTGTGACTGTCACCCTCGGCGAGTTCCAGCCGCCGCCCACCACCACCACCCTGCCCCCGCCAACCACTACGACGATCGTGACGTCGACGACGACGCCATGACTATCGATAGTTGGTCGTCAGCAGAAACCCGACCGCGATGAACCCGAGACCGGCCACCAAGACCATCTGATCCATCTGGAATATGAACCGAACCAGAACCAGAATGACGCCAATGATCATGAGGCCGGCGATCAGTGCCACATACCAGATGGGACTGGGGTCCTTTTCCTTCGCGGCGGCGATCGCCTTCTGTGACGGTGGTCGGTTCTTTGGTTTACGACGCTTCGACTCTGGCATGTCAGTCGGCGACGATAGTCAATCCGCAGAGTGCCTTCGTCACGGGTTACACGCTTGTAATTCTACACACCATGTGGACAAGGCTCTGCATAACTACATGCATGTAGTTAGTTGAGGAAACTTGGCGATT
>JAUXMQ010000221.1 GCA_030623125.1 Acidimicrobiia bacterium | reverse complement strand
GAGTCTTCTAGACGGGCTGGAAGGCACTCACGAGACGGTGAGCTCCGACGACCTGGCTGCGTCGGCGGGAGTCCAAGCAGCCAATGTGCGAAGGGATCTCTCCAATCTCGGGTTTCAGGGCACAAGAGGAGTGGGGTATTCGGTAACCGCCCTTGGAGATCGAATCAGGAAAGAGCTCGGCATCGAGAGCAGACGTCTCGTCGCCATCGTCGGGGCCGGCAATCTGGGCACCGCCCTGGCTCGCTACGACGGGCTTGCCAGACGAGGATTCGACGTCACGGCGATCTACGACACGGACCCGGACAGAATTGGGCAAAGCATCGGAAACGTACAGATCCAGCAGATGGAGAACATGCCAGTCGACTGCAAGGTCGGGTGCTTCGACATGGCAATCCTGGCCGTTCCGGCCAGCGCGGCTCAGAGCGTGACCGATCTGCTGGTCAAGGAGGGTGTTCGGTCGATCCTCAATTTCGCACCCGTCCGGGTGAACGTTCCAGAAGGTGTTGCGGTCCGTCAGGTCGACCTGTCGACCGAGCTGCAGATCCTCAGTTACTACGGCTGATCGGGGTCGCCCTCACGGGCTTCCTCGTACTGGTGGAGTGCAACCAGAAACACGAAGAAGAGGACCAGCGTGACGGCCAGGTAGGTGATCGGAATCACCCTGATCTCGATGGCGTTCAGCCCTTCGATGTTGTCCGGCTTTGGCCCCCTCGGTGCATAGATGACAAACAGCAGGGAGGTGATACTCAACCAGCCGAACAGGGCAGCCCCCGTAACGAGGAATCCGAGCCTCTTGCCCAAGTTGGTGTAGTTGAACAGATAGATCGCGCCGTAGAAAAGGACAAAGGCGGCAATCGTCAGAATGACCCCGGTGACAAAGAGATTGGCCGAGAACAGCGATCTGAAGAGCTCACGAAAGAACATCTCCTACTCCTTTCCGGCCATGTTCCCACCACGCAAGTAGCGGGCGAGCAAATCGAGGTCATCGACCGAGAGAGTTGCCCCAAACGAGGGCATCCGTCCCGACCCAAAACCGTTCAGACCATAGGGCTTCTGCGGCTCCGAACCCTTTATCAGAAACTCGATCAGAAGATCCGGCTCATCCGGGTCATCGGGAGCATGACCGAACTGCACAATGGCTCGACCGTCCCACAGCGCCGGTCCGAAACCGCCGGAACCGGCCTCCAGTGTGTAGGGAACACCCGCACTGAATCCCGAGGTATGACATCGGGCGCAGTTGGCGTTGAATAAGGCCACAGCTCTCGCCGCCTTCTCCTCCTCGGTCGCCTCCATCGATACGGCAACTCCCGGAATCTGGATCTCCCATTGCCCGGCAACTTGTGCAGAGAGCAGAAACTCGAGGCCGCCCTGTTCTGTGGTCCTGAGTTTGTTCTGGTTCTCGGCGGTCACTGTTGTCATGGTGGCAACCGACTCCTGGGCGCCCACCATCGAGCTGGCTGTTCTTGCGTCCGGCCGGCCACCCACCGATTCGGGGTTGGTCGGGTCGAGCTCGATCTCCACGATTCCAGCAGGAATTGTCTTGTTGGAGGCTTCTGCCATCTGACCGGAGATCGCTGCCTCCGCCTCGTCGGAGATGCCATCGCCATCGGTGTCTTCCCCCTCAACAGCTGTTTCGAGGATGCCCTCGATCGCAACGAGATGCACCTCCAGAATTGGATCATCGGGTATGGCGGCCTCCAACTGGGCCACAGCTTCATCGGCCTTCTCCGCATCCGGGATGGCCGGGTCGAGGGTTATTGGATCGACCACCCTGAAGTAGTCGACAGCCTCTGAAGAGATCGCCGAAAGCTCCACCTCGGCGACATCGGACAACCCGTCATCATCGGTGTCGATCCCCACGCCGGCGTTGTCGAGAATCTCACGCGCTTGCTCGGAGAGTCGACTGATGAAGGCCGAATCCGCCGGCGACTGCTCTATCTCGGCGAGAGTCTGACGCTGGGAGAGGATCGCCGCTTCCACGGTCTGGTCGGCATTCTCGAGACGGGCAGCCTGGGTGACCAGGGCTGGGGGAGTCTTGTCGACCGCTTCCTGTTGTGTGATCTGGATCGTGCCCAGGTAGTTGACAATGTCGATTACCTGCTGTTCGTTCATCGGCCCGCCACCGGAAAGACCCCAAGGAGGCATCGGTGTGTTCCCGCGGCCAAAGGTGATCCAGAAATTGAGCTCGTCCGTGTCGTACCGGTATAGGACATCGTCGAGGGGCGGCGCTTCCCATGAGACGGTGATACCGGATCGTTTTTCGACGAATGTTGCCGAGCCACCGACACCAAGAGGTCCGTGACAGCTGAAGCAGGCGAACTCCTCGACGAGATGTTCGCCGCGCTCGACGGATTCGTGCGCGAACTCCTCAACGAATCCCTCCTGGCGGTTGGCCTCGCCAAGAAAGTAGAGGGGGAGTGAGATCGCGAGGAAAGCAGAACCCACAATCGCCACCTTCTGGCTCTTCTCGAGACGTCTGGTCTCCAGTTGCTGGTCGTCGATTCCAGGTTGCAGGTTGTGGGCGATTTCCTCGCCTCCACGATTACGCAGAGCCGAGACCACCATCAGCCCAAGCCAAGCGACGCCAACGACGATCGCTAGAACAGTGATGATGTTCGCTGTCACCCAGTGCTCCCTCAGGCCTCTTCGACGGTGACTGCGCCAATACAGCTCGGACCCTGAGGATATTTTACGGTGAGTGAAGGGGCACGCGACGTCAGGACGAGACTCCCAGTCTTGATGATGAATCGGCCGTTCTGGACCTCAACGACGAAACGATCGAGGTTACGAGGCGCCGGACCGGCGAACCACTCGCCGACCGAGTTGTATTTCGACCCGTGGCATGGGCACTCAAAGCCCTGTGATGGGCCGCACCAGGGCACCCGACATCCCAGGTGCACACAACGCTGGAAGAGCGCCATGAGCCCTTCGGTTTCGACCTGCAAACCGACGTACTGATCGGAGAGAGAGGACGGAGCCGGCACTATGTACGCCTTGGCCTCCGGAACGAATAGCGGAAGAACCGAGCCGTCCGAAG
>JAUXMQ010000257.1 GCA_030623125.1 Acidimicrobiia bacterium | reverse complement strand
TTCCAGGACCTTCGCTCGGAGATGACGGCCAGGCTCGAGAAAGCCGGTATTCAGATCGAGGTGCAGCATCACGAGGTTGGGACTGCCGGGCAGGCGGAGATCGACATACGCTACGACACGCTGCTCAGAACCGCCGACAACCTCACCCTCTACAAGTACATCGTGAAGAACACGGCCTGGGAGGCCGGCAAGACCGTAACGTTCATGCCCAAGCCGATCTTCGAGGACAATGGTTCGGGGATGCACGTGCATCAGTCGTTATGGAAGAACGGCGAGACGCTGATGTTCGATGAGGGGGGTTACGCCGGTCTTTCCGACATCGCCCGTTGGTACATCGGAGGGCTTCTCAAGCACGCAGCAGCCGTTCTGGCTTTCGCCGCACCGACGACCAACTCCTATCGCCGACTGGTGCCGGGGTATGAGGCTCCTGTCAACCTGGTGTACTCGAGTCGAAACCGATCGGCTGCCATTCGAATCCCGCAGTATTCGCAAGCTCCGCCGGCGAAGCGAATCGAGTTCCGGTGCCCGGATCCGTCGGCCAACCCTTATCTGGCCTTCGCGGCCATGCTCATGGCCGGCCTTGACGGCGTTCAGAACCGGATCGAGCCGCATGATCCGGTGGACAAAGATATCTACGACTTGCCACCGGCAGAGCTTGCAGGCCTGCCCTCGGTGCCCGGGAGTCTCGATGAGGCGCTGGAGGCCCTTCAGCAAGACCATGACTTCCTGCTCCAGGGTGGAGTATTCACCCAGGATCTGATCGACACATGGATCTCCTACAAGACCGTCCATGAGGTCGATCCGGTGAGATTGCGGCCTCATCCGCACGAGTTCCACCTGTACTACGACATCTAGACGTCGTCGCGGCGATTAGGAAAGGGGCCGAGCGGCAGCTCGGCCCCTTCAATGAGAGGTTCACGCCTGGTGGGGCGAGGGACAGACCACTAGGAGTTGTCGGCGGCGGCGTTGTGGGCGTTGGTGACCTCGGTGTCGAAGTCTCCGGTGGCCTGGACGTAGGCCTCGACCGCAGCCCTTCGTAGCTCTCCGGTGTCGGTCGAGCGCAGTCCGTCGAGGGCATCTCCGGCGGCGAGGGCGGCGAACTGGACCGCTGTCTTCAGCGCATCCTGGTTGACCTCGAGTCCGGCAGGCACTGTCATGGCGGTGACCTGGTCGGAGAGGTCGTTTGTGTCGTTTGTCACCACTTCGAGCCTTGCTTCGGCATCTTCGTACTCAATCTCCCGCGGATCGGCGTCGAAGCCGTCATTCACGGTCACCATCTCGGTGGTCAAAAGCTGTAGGTCGGCGTTGATTTCGTCAAGCTCGTCGAGATAGGCCTGAGTCTCAGGGTCGAGCTCGCTTCCACCGTCCTCGACAGTCGTTTCGGTGCTGTCCGGTGCCGTGGTTGTGGTTGGCTGCCCCGCGAGTGTCGTGTCCGGCGACGCCTCAGGGAGCTCGCGAACGAAGAAGTAGGTGAACGCGATCATCCCGAGAATGACCAGGGGGAGGATCCAGCGTCCCGGCTTCGGATCGGGGTTGACGGCCATGACCAATGAGACGATAGCTGTCGGTGCTTGAGTTCCCTGGTTGGAAGACTCCTGGCTCAACCCTCTTGAAGCGCCGGCCGACAACCCATACCTTCGAGACATGGATGAGGAACGACAAGAGGTCTACGAGCGGATTCCGTGGGAGACCCTGGACAAGCAGAGTGGAGATCGACAATGGTTGGTGGTCGCTGTGGCCGGAGCAGTCGCTGTCGGCGCTCTCGCCTACTCCTTTGTGAAGAGCCAACCGGCCCCTCCGCCGCCAGCGGCCGTCGCCGTGACTGATCCCCCAGCCACCGCCGCTGTCGCTCCGGTTGCCCCGGTGACGACGACGCAGACACCGCTGCTACTGGCCGAAGCTGATCTGTATGCCGTAAACCCTGAGCGCATCATCGATCAGGCGAAGGCCCTCGCTGGGTGGTTCGCTGTCGAGTATTTCGCCATGGACGGGTCTGACCAATCCCAGGAGACTCTGCGGTCACTCATGCCATCAGGTGTTCCTCTTCCCGAGGCTCCGGTCGGCATCCAGGTGTTCGTCGACTGGGTGGGGGTCCAGAGCGTGACGGAGACGGCGCCTCTCGCCTACGACATAGAAGTACTGGTGCGGTCGTTGATGGCGGAGGGCGACGGTGGTTTCGTTCGCCAGCCAACCCGAGTTGCCACGATCAGTGTGATTGTTGGGGACGACGGGGTCTCCAGGGTCTCCAGACCCCCGGTAATCACAACGCCCGAGGGATCATCCCCGATGAGTATGAGCCTGACCCCCCTTCCGGCAGCATTGCAAGAGCAGGTCGAGTCGACGCATGGACCGGTACTGGGCGGGGAACAACTCGAGGACGGACGCTGGCGTGTGGTTGTAATCGTTGAGGGCATAGACGGTGTGCGGCGTCCGACAACCATCAATGTCCCTTGAGCTCAGACTCGGAAGTGGCTCTCTAGGATCGCTGTCGCCGATGGGGCAATGGTGTCCCACGAACCGGTGGGAGTTTTCGAGATGGTCACGAAGTCTGCTGTCAGAAAGATGCTCGTCACCTCGTCGATACCAAGCAGCTCGACCACGAAGGCCTCCTCAGGCTC
>JAUXMQ010000059.1 GCA_030623125.1 Acidimicrobiia bacterium | reverse complement strand
GGCCATCAATACACCCTCGGCGATGATTGTCTGACCCTCGACATAGGTGACTGTCACCTCAGGCACATTCGCAGCGGCATCATCCTGCTTTTCTGCCGTCCGCTCCTGGTTGATCAGATAGTTGGCCTGGAGAAAGGTGGCGACGATCTCACCAGCGGTCTCCCCGCCGGGAACATCCTGACCGGTGTCGACGTGAAAGACCAGGGGCGGACTGGTTCTCTGGCGAGCCTTGGCCTCCTGTAGCTGGTCTGGTTCGATGCGGCGGCCAAACTCCTCGAGGACTCGCTGTAGCGAGGCCTGGCGAACCGTGCGCAGATGAAGCGGCTCGCCGAGCCCAGATCGGACAACATCATCGGAAGCGACAGCCGCCAGATAGCTGATGGTCGGTCCCGGTAGGGGGTACTGAGCTGCCAGAGCAGTCTCGATGTCGACAAGGGGACGGAGACTCGCTTCGAAACCTATGTTCTCGGCGGAACACTCCTCACCAGGCTCACATAAGATCAACTGAGTCAGGTTGTCGGTGTCGACGACCCAGCCGTCAGGAATCTCGGGATCGGAGTCGTCCACGCTGATGACAGCTGCCCCGGTGATGATTTCGACGCTCCAGACTCCTCCGGGACCTGTGGTCACCGTCGAAACATCACCTTCCGTTGTGATCTCAACACTGACCCGCTCGAGTCCTTGATCGACCCGGTCGCCCTCGGCGTCGGGTCTGAACTCACCGTCGCCGTCCACGTCGAGGAACACGACACCGACAATGGTGGAGGGCGCTGCCAGGATGGTGGTCGTTGTGGAGGCGTCTGTGGGCCCCGTTGTCGATGTCGTTGTCGCCGGAAGCTCAGGGATGGAGGTTGGCGGGGATGTGGGTGCGTCATCGATTACCAGGGCTTCCACATCGTCAAAGACTGCATTCACCGAATCGTTGACCGAACTCTCGACCTCGGAGTCCGGCTCACGGATGGGCTCCACAGCGTCCCTGGCCGCCTTCTCTCTCCGCGCAGTCTCCTCCGAGTCGACAACATCCTCCGATTTCTCAGCCGTGAAGGTCTGGGGGGCGGGTTGGCCGACCATCAACTCCGCTTCGGCGGAGGAGATCCCGATCGAAAGCACACCCCAGGTCGCCACGACGGTGGCGAGGAAGAGAGCGATCCGCACGACAGTTGGCCGGCCCATCACCGCTCCTCAGTCTCAAATCTTTGGTAGGCCTCCACGATCGACGCCACAATCCGGTGACGAACCACGTCACGAGCACCCAGCTCGACAAAGGAGACACCTGGAATCCCGGTGAGGATGCTGCGGACGACCCTGAGCCCGGAGTGACGCCCCGTCGGCAGGTCCGTCTGGGAAACATCACCGGTGATGATCATCTTCGAATTGAAGCCGAGACGGGTCAGAAACATCTTCATTTGCTCCGGCGTGGTGTTCTGCGCCTCATCGAGGATCACGCACGCATCGTTGAGTGTCCTTCCACGCATATAAGCGAGCGGAGCTATCTCGATAGTTCCCCGCTCGATGAGCGAAGCAGTCTCTTCGGGGCCGAGCATGTCCCACAACGCATCATAAAGAGGACGCAGATACGGGTCGACCTTGGCGGACACGTCTCCGGGGAGAAACCCGAGCCGCTCCCCCGCCTCAACCGCCGGTCGGGTGAGGATGATGCGTCTGACAACTCCGTTGAGCAGACTGTCCACGGCGGCGGCCATGGCCAGATACGTCTTGCCGGTGCCAGCCGGGCCGATTCCGAATGTCAGAGTGTTTTCTCTGATGGCCTCGATGTATTTCTGCTGGCCGTGAGTCTTTGGCCGGATCATTCGTCCCCGACCCACCGGAATCCCGTCGCTCAGAACTCCGGAAGGACTGGGGACCTCGTCTCGCACCATCTTCACGACTTCGATGACCCGGCCCTCATCCAGGGCATGGCCTTCCTGGACCAGGATCAGCAGCTCATCGAGGACCGTTCGGGCCTTCTCGACGTCCTCTTCGGAACCCCTCAAGACGACCTCATCCCCGCGCGCGACAAACCGGACCTCAGGAAAGAGAGACTCGACCTGGCGGAGATGCCGATCGGACTCACCTATGAGATCCAGCATCAAGTGATGGCTGGGGACACGCAGACGCGTTTCGCTCTGGTCAGTGGACAAGGTGACGACGCCGTCGTTGAGGCGTCAGGAGCATTTTATCGTCTTTTCGATGTTCAGCTAGTGCGTTCCCTCAGAGGTGGCAATTGTCTTCACCGTTTGGGAAAGTGCGCCAAGTATCGCCTGGTCTCCTCTGCGTATCTCGGAGTGACTTGGATCCTTGCGCAGCAACTGGATCGCAGCGAGGTATCTCTCCACCAGGTCGCCTGAATGGGCAGCTCCCAACACATCCAGGTCGATCACCAGAGCTCCGTCGGACGGAACCACAGGAAGAAGGTCTGACGCGGCGATTCCGTAGATCTCGGCAAGACGCACGAACCGCTGTACCGAAATAGCACGCTCTCCACGCTCGTAGGCTCCAACAACGGATGCCTTGAATTCGCCGTTGGTGTTGGACTCGACCACACCAAGCGACCATGCTCGCTGCCGCCTGGCGGCGCGTAGTTTCTGGCCCAGTGATACGTTGAACTTGTCGATCAAGGATGGCCCTCCCAAGAGCCCGGCCCACATCCTATCCGCCTGTTCGTCATCTTGCCATCACCGACGGTTTCGCGTACGGACCACTCGATCAGGACATTAGCCTTGCGGCTGCAACGATGGCCGCCGATTCGACTCTGAGAATGGTTGGTCCAAGATCCCAATGGACAACGTCTGAAGGCAATTCTTCGTCGGAGAAACCTCCCTCAGGGCCGATGACAACAGTTCGCGTCTGGGGCGCGTCGGTTTGTCCTCCCGGACGACATAACACCACCGGCCTGGCCAGATCACTCCAACCGACCAGGTCAGAGCTGGTTTCCATCAGCCACGCGCCCCGAGATTGCTCAACGGCCGAGAGAACCCACGAGAACACCTTGGCGCCTGAAGCAACACGGTTCTTGCCACGGGTCGTCTTGAGCCACTGCAATCTGGCGACTCCCAGCTCTGCCAGTTTCTCGACGAGGAACCGCTGCCGGTCCTTGTTGGACGGAGGCGCAGAAGCGACCTCCAACTCGGAACTCCGCGGCACCTGCTGCTCATCACCACGGACGACAGAGCGATCACCGAGAGTCCCCTTACCGAGATGGCCCAGTCCATCGGTGTATGAGATCCGATCGCCCCGATTCAGCCTGAGGACCTTCGTCAGATGCTTCCATTGCACGATGGAGAGGTTGAGGGAATCTCCATTCCAAGGGGCACCGACGACGACATGGGGCACCTGCTTCGTCAAGTCGATGCCGGCCGGTCGATTTTCTCACCGCGAAGCTCTGCCCAGCTTCTCAGAAGTGTCTCCTCCTCGGAACTCAAATCGGATGGCACGACGACGTCGACCACGACAACTAGATCGCCACGGGTCCGGCGACCCAGAACTGTCATTCCTCGCCCCGGGATCCGGAACACACTCTTCGGCTGTGTCGCCGCTTCTATCTCGAGATCGATGGTGCCGCCTTCGACGAGGGGTATCTCGAGACGAGTTCCAAGTGAGGCCTCGGCCAGACCGATGGACACAATGTGGATGAGGTCGGCATCCTGGCGCTCGAACCTCGAGTCAGGAGCAACTGCGACCTCTACGAACAGGTCACCGGCCGGCCCTGCCCGCCCTCCAGACTCGCCCCGGTCGCTCAGACGCAATCTGGTCCCGCTGGAGACACCGGCAGGGATCTCGATACTCAGCATCACATCCTCTGATACAGACCCGGAACCGTCGCAATTGAGGCAGGGGTTGGTCAGCAACTCTCCTTCTCCGTTGCAGCGAGGACATGTGGTGACTGACATCATTGTCCCGAACAGCGAGCGACGAGCCACGCGCACCTGGCCGACGCCGCCACAGTCTGGACAAGTAGCCAAATCGTGTCCGGGCTCGGATCCCGTACCCGAGCAATCGGAACACGACACCAGAGTCGGGTATTCGACCGCAGCCTCACTCCCGAAAGCGGCCTCCTCGAGACTCACCTCGGTTCGCACCAGGATGTCACGGCCACGCGACGATCTGGAGCCTGCCCCACCGAATACGCCACCATCGCCGAAAACGGATCGCAGCAAGTCGTCCAGGCCACCGAATCCGCCGAGCAAATCGGACAGATCGATGGTATCCCCCCTGTCGTACCGACTCCGCCGGTCGGGGTCGGAAAGCACCTCGTATGCCTCGGCGGCCTCACGAAATCTCGTCTCCGCCAGGGGATCGTCGTGGTTCGTGTCGGGGTGTGTCTCGCGGGCTACCCGTCGGAATGCCTTTTTGATCTCCTCGGAAGAGGCCTCTCTCGCCACGCCGAGGATCTTGTAGTAGTCACGGGCCACTAGTCGGACCGCGATCCGATCTGCTCCTCGAGCTCACGGGACACCTCTTCAACGGCCGAGATGGCTCGTTTGTAGTTCATCCTCATCGGCCCGATCACCCCAACCGAGCCTGCCTCGCCGCTTGCGTCATAAGTCTTGGAGACAACCGCAAGATCGAGATCATCGGAGTCGAGCTCGAGACCGAGCTGAATCGAGGTTCCCGACGCGCCGGCCAGAAGTTTCATCACCTCGGCCTCGCGTTCCAGAATCTGGAGCACCCTCCTCACCGTGGAGGCATCATCCCAAACGGCAGACATCCGCTGAGTGCCGCCGACGAACATCTCGGTTCCCGCCGAGGCCGCCAGATGAAGGCCGTCGGTGATGGTCAGTACGGCTTCCCGCGTCGGCTCACCGATCTCTCTCAGCTCCTCATCGGACAACAGAGTTGCCCCACCAAGTTCCTCGCCAATAACAGCGGCCGCCACGAGACGCTGGGCGTCCTCGATTTGACCCGGAGTGACCGGTACCCGCACGCGTCCCCTTTGCTGAACGACCCGGCCCCCCTCGGTGACGACAACCACAAGGATCTGGTCGGTTGTCACCTGAACCGTATGCAGGGCGCGGACCCGGTCGTGAGCCACTCCGGGGGCGATGACAACGGCAGGAAGATCGGTCACCTCGACCAACAACTCCGAGGTCGCCTTGAGCAGTTTCGACAGTTCGAAATGGACGTCGCCAAAGAACGAATCGATCTTCTCCTGAGCCGTGTGCCGCAGCCGGCCCGGGCCGAGATGGTCGACGTAGTAGCGATAGCCGGCGGCGGTCGGAACCCTGCCCGCCGAAGTGTGAGGCTGGCTGACAAACCCCTCTCGCTCCAGCGCAGTCAGGTCGTTGCGCACAGTGGCGGTCGACACGGACAGGCTGGAGTGTTCGACGATCGCACGAGAACTAACCGGCTCTCCGGTTCTTATGTGCTCCTCGACGAGGGCGCGCAGCACTTCGGTACGACGATCTTCAAGCATTGGTCTCAGTGGAAACGATAGGAGGTTGTAGTGCTATTACCGAGCGGTGAACCGCGTCGGTCAGCAGAGGCTTGGCGATTTTGAGCCTGTCTTGATCCCTGACGATGACCCCGGCCTCGAGCAGACGTCGACCATCATCGGAGTCCAGCAACGCCATGGTGCCTTCACCAGTAGCTACACCAACGACTCGTCGCAGTCCGACGAACAGGCGATCCAACTCGACATCCCAGCCTTCGATCACTTCTTCGCCGGCGCGAGCCGAGCGGCTGTTCTCGATCGAGTCGACATACGCCTCGAGCCGACGGATATTGCGGAAGCGACGGCGATTTCTGAACCCGTGGGCTCCGTTGCCGTACGCTTCATACTCCCCTTGTGCCCAGACTGTGAGGTTGTAGCGGCACTCGTACCCGGCACGCGACCAATTGGAGACCTCGTATCGGGTATGGCCGGCCACACCTAACACGGCGTCGGCGTACTCGTATCGGTCCGCCTGTGTGTCCGGGTCAGGGGCCTCGGCTCCGTTTCTGACTGCGCGGCTCAGCGGTGTGCCCATCTCGACAGTCAATGCGTAGCAGGAGACGTGATCCGGGGTCAGGTCGATCGCCCGGCTCAAGGTGTCGTTCCATGAGTCGGTTGTCTCCTCAGGCGTGCCGTAGATGAGGTCGAGCGATACATTCTCAAAGCCGGCCTCCCGGGCGGCCCGAACCGAAGATTCGATCTCGCCGGATTGATGTCCGCGACCGAGCGCCACCAGCACACCTGGGTCAAAGCTCTGAGCGCCAAACGACACTCTGTTGAAGCCGAGACCATGCAACGAGGTTGCCCGAACCGTGTCGAAGTCCTCGGGGTTGGCTTCGAGACTGACTTCGGCGTCAACGGCTATGCCGTGTTTCAGAGCGAGTGCATCCAGGACGAGACCCAGCAGGGACGGATCGACATGACTCGGGGTCCCGCCTCCAAAGTAGATCGCCTCGAGCGGGCGCCAGGGTTCTGAGTTTGAGATCTCGCTGCATACCGCAGCGACGTAGCGGTCGGCGAGATCGTCGCGCCCCGCAACGACTGCGAAGTCACAATACGGGCAGATCGAGGTGCAGAAAGGGACGTGAACGTAAGCGGCGGAGCTTCGGGAGTAGCCGTCAGCCTGAGTAGGGGTCACGAGTCATCGTCCACTTTGAGGGCAGCAACGAAAGCCTCTTGCGGTACTTCGACCGAGCCAACCATCTTCATCCTCTTCTTGCCCTCCTTCTGTCGCTGAAGGAGTTTCTTCTTTCGGCTGATGTCACCGCCGTAACACTTGGCCGTGACGTCTTTTCGTTTGGCTTTCACGGTCTCCCGACTGATGATCCGGCCGCCGATTGCGGCCTGGATGGGAACATCGAAGAGCTGTCTCGGGATAAGGCCTCGGAGACGGCCGGTCATCTTCTTCCCGTAGGCATCCGCCCCGTCACGATGAACGATGGCGGAGAACGCGTCGACCGGTTGGCCGTTGAGAAGGATATCGACCTTGACCAGATCGGCTTCCCTGTAGTCGGCGGGCTCATAATCCAG
>JAUXMQ010000124.1 GCA_030623125.1 Acidimicrobiia bacterium | reverse complement strand
GCGACGCCAACGACGATCGCTAGAACAGTGATGATGTTCGCTGTCACCCAGTGCTCCCTCAGGCCTCTTCGACGGCGACTGCGCCAATACAGCTCGGACCCTGAGGATATTTGACGGTGAGTGAAGGGGCACGCGACGTCAGGACGACACTCCCGGTCTTGATGATGAATCGGCCGTTCTGGACCTCAACGACGAAACGATCGAGGTTACGGGGCGCCGGACCGGCGAACCACTCGCCTACCGAGTTGTATTTCGACCCGTGGCATGGGCACTCAAAACCCTGTGATGGGCCGCACCAGGGCACCCGGCATCCCAGGTGCACACAACGCTGGAAGAGCGCCATGAGCCCTTCGGTTTCGACCTGCAAACCGACGTACTGTTCGGAGAGAGAGGACGGAGCCGGCACTATGTACGCCTTGGCCTCCGGAACGAATAGCGGAAGAACCGAGCCGTCCGAAGTGAAAACCTGACTCTTCACTTCGGCCAAGTCGCCGGCGTCGACGTCGGTCCCGAATCCGCCGCTCAGCCTCGGCCAGAAGAAGGCAAGGGAGTTGACTCCCATGATTCCGAGGAAGGAGAAGAAGGTGACATTCAGCGCACGATTGAAGAACTGTCGGCGGGTGACACCAGCCTCCTCCGGCGAAACCTCCACGACCCTTTGTGTCTCGACGACCTCGATCGCCACCGTGGAAGGCGCCGGTTCTGTCTCCTCGGCATCGACCTCGACCACGATTTCATCAACAGCATCTTCAGCCGCGGCAACGGATATCGGCTCCACCCGTACCCCGGCCATCGACTTGTCGGCCTCGATAGTCTCGGTGGACAGGCCTGCGGCCGGGTCGACCGGCTCTGGCGCCTGGTCCGTCTGGGAGCGACGGAAGGCGATGGTGAACGCTCCAACGGCACCAAGGATGGCAAAGAGCGCCACGCCGATCAGAACCAGGTTGCCGAAGCTCATTCGAAGTCCACCCAGTCCTTCAGGTCATCGAAGAAGATCCCGTCCTTCCACGGATACGAGAAGTTGAAGCCCCTTCCTCTGAATAGGACACCAATGATCGTGAGGGTCGCCGAACCTGCGATGAAGATCGAATAGAGCAGGATGGCGAACTTGCGGTCGCTGGGCCGTGTCGACGGGTTGCGGTCCACGAAGGGAACCATCATGAAGCCGATCAAACCGACGATGGTGGGCACCGTCACACCGGCGATTTGGGGGTCGAAATAGCTGAGAAGCTCCTGGAGTCCCAGGAAATACCAAGGGGCCTTGGACGGGTTTGGCGTTGCATTGAAGTTGGCAGGGTCGAGCAGAGGCGAATGGATGACCACAGCCATGATCACGAGAAGCGCCGTTATGGCGAGGAGGGCGCCAAACTCGATCAGCATCAGGTGCGGCCATGTGTTGACCTTGTCCTGGGGCTCCGCCTTTACGCTCTGAATCGCCCGCGCTTTTACGACCGTCAGAAGACGCTGAGTCCGGACGCCTTCGGGGAGACCGGTCGGCGGAACCGACGGACGGGGGGTCACCAGCGCGGCGACTTGACCGTCGCCCGATCCGTTGCCCTCGACGGGCGGTGCGGCTTCGGGTTTGTCTTCAACAGCTACCGCGGCCCGTCCTTCAACCTCTGCCGCCGCAGATGAAGAGGTCTCCTCGTCCGTCGACGAAGGCGCCTCTTCGACGGCTTCGTCCGGCTGATCCACTGAGGTCTCCTCCTCGACGGAGACAGGTTCCTCGACCGAGGCAACTTCCTCAGCGGGCTCTTCCGCGACCGGTTCGGCCCGTGAGACCTCGACTGGTGGTCCCTCGCCCTTCATCTCGGCCAGCACCTGCTCGACAGGGACACCAAGGGCCTTGGCTTTTGCCTCCGCAGATCTCCTCAGAAGACTCTCCGGGATATCAACCACGAGAATTCCTCATAGGGGCCCCGAGATCCCGCCATCCTTGCGGACCCGCCAGAAGTGGACTGCCATGAAGATGACGATGATGAATGGGAAGGCGAGAACGTGGAGAACGTAGAAGCGGAGCAGTGTCGCCGCGCTCACCTCCACCCCCGCGAGGAGTGCGAACTTCACCTGCTCCCCAACCACGGGTACGAAGCCGGCCATGTTGGTTCCAACGGTGACCGCCCACAGCGCCAGCTGGTCCCACGGCAGGAGATAGCCGGAAAACGAGAGCAACAGGGTCAGGAGCAACAGAATCACTCCGATCACCCAGTTGAACTCGCGTGGTGGCTTGTAGGCACCGTGGTAGAAGACCCGGCTCATGTGGAGAAACACAGAGAGGACCATGAGGTGCGCTCCCCACCGGTGCATGTTCCGCACCAGCGACCCGAACGCTATGTCGGTGGACAGAGCCTGGATATCGACATACGCCAACTCGGCGGTGGGCGTGTAATAGAACATGAGGAAGATGCCGGTGATCGTCAGGTGTATGAACAGGAAGAAGCTGAGCCCGCCGAGACAGAGGGTGTAGGACAGCTTGACGGCGTGTCTCTTCACCTTCACCGGGTGGAGGTGATAGAGAACGTTGTTCATCACGACATACGAACGGTTTCTCGGACTGTCCGAGTAGCCCTGCTTGAAGGGCGAACCGGGACGGAGGATCGCACCGACTACCTGTGAGTTCCACAGCTTGTCGTTTGTCTCTTTTATCCGGTCCTTCAGGCCGGTTTTGCCGTTGCCGTTAGCCAATTAGCGCACTCCTACCTACCACCGCATACCGTACGAGTATCCGTTCTTGAAATCACGCTGCCCCGTGTCGAAGTCCCAAGGCCGGCGGTCGAGCCCCAACTCGATCGCGTAGTCTGCCAGCGAGCCTTCGAATTTGCCCAAGGAGATGACGTTGGTCGGACACCGATCGACGCACAAGGCGCATCGGGTGCACTCGTCCTCATCGACGACAAAAAAGCCGAAGTTCTGCTCGTCGTCGGCGGGGTGGTCGACGTTGACCCCCTCGCTGATCGCATCCAATGAGAGATAGTGGATGCACTTCCACGGACAAATATCGACACATCCTTCGCAGAGGATGCATTCGGCCTGGTCGATGTGGAGAAACTGCTTGGGACGCAGTTTGTCCTTGAAGTAGTCGCCCTCGACCACGGCGAGTTGATAGTCATCCCGGATCGGTGGCGTTTCGTCGATGACTCCACGGGGCATCAAGCGTCTCCCTTGACCAAGGGACGGCCATAAGGCGACTGTCGTTCGGATGGTTGCGCCCCAGGTGGACGACCTTCTTTGATCTTCTGAATCTGAACTCCGAAAACGGCACCCAACCCGAGCATCACGATGTGATAACCCATGGAGATCGAATCCGAGAGCATGGCGTAGCTGAGCTCGATGGTGTTGCCCAGGACGAGGACCGGCGGAATGACGAGCGCCACCCTTTGCGACGACCAGTCGAGCCTGGTCTGTGCGAACGTGAGCCACTCGGAAGGGACTATCCCGAAGATGAAGAGAAGGGCAAGCCAGGCGATCATCGCGGCCACTGCGGCGCGCGCCCAGGTCATCCTCTGATTGAGGACCCAGAGGAAAGTAGCCCCCACGAGGGCGAAGGTTGTCGCACCCAGAACGATCAGATAACCGACTCCGAGCCAGACGGTGCCTCGCGGAAACCAGTTGAGATAATCGACGGTGACCGCGACATGAACGCCATCTATGAGTTCGGTCTCAGGGAGGCTCGACCAGTGAATCCAGACGACGCCGAGCGCCAAACCGAGGACACCGAGAATGAGCAAAGCCGATCCGATGGCTCTGCGGCGTTTGTCGCTCAATTCTCCGAGGCGATACATAGTCAGGTTCAGTCCGGAAGTGTGTAGTTGGCTGTTGGGGCGTTTCTACCACAAGCAGGCCCTGTTGGTTAACCCAACCCGTGGCAAACTCCGGTCAATGTAGCGGCATTGTGTTTCGTGGAAGTAGTTATGCTCCCGCCCGTCTCACTTCTGACGAGGAAGACCCTTGACCGATACCCGAACTGATGACAGTCGAACACTCCAGGTTGAAGTGGAGAACGACAGCCGCGTAGCCGCGAATCATCTTTTGACCGGTGCCGTCTTTCTCGTGCTCGGTGGGGCGCTCAAGCTGGCCTCGCTGATGTCGCTGCGGTTTGCCGATATCTTCCCCGTGACCTACGGGCGTCTCGAGCCAATGGCCAACCTCACTCTGATGATCGGGTTCATCTCCATATCGCTGATAGGGGGCATCTACTACGTCCTTCCCCGGCTCACGGGAACAAGGTTGCGAGCCGCCAGTCTCGCAAGGTCCCAATTGATTGGACTCGCGGTTTTGGTACCCGTTGGTTTGCTGGCGATCGGATTGGGGTTCGGCACAGGTGGCCAGCCATTCGGTCTTCCGTGGTGGATCAACCTGCCGATGACTCTCCTTCTCGCCGTTCCCGCGCTGGTCACCATCGGAACCATCTCGGCACGCACCGAGAACCACAGCTACGTGACCCTCTGGTTTGTTCTCGGCGGGGTCATCTGGCTGCCTCTCCTCTACCTGGCTCTCTTCTCGGGCGACCTCCCCTATCTGTCATCACTTGCTGTCGGCTACACGCAGGTGTTCTTCTCCGCCGGGTTTGTCACGATGTTTCTCTTCACCGTCGGAACAGGGCTCTTCTATTACACGATGGTCAGGGAGCTCGATGTCTCCCTCGCCAGTCGCCAGCTCGCCATGGTCGGGTTTTGGTCCCTCGGATTCGCTGCGGTCTGGTGGGGGACCGCCCAACTCATGTTTGGGCCGGGGCCCTCAT
>JAUXMQ010000164.1 GCA_030623125.1 Acidimicrobiia bacterium | reverse complement strand
GTCCGGCTACCGTTTCTGGTGATATCTGAAATTGGTTTCATGAAGCACGAGCAGCCTCTCAACAGAATGTCCGACAAGCCGGATCTGGAGCCCTTGCGAGGCAGTTCCAGGGCCCCTTCGCTGTGGCAACGTCGTTCCGCTCGCATCTCCGGCACCCTCTTCACCAGAACCGGTGTGACGGTGATGCTCGCCATCGCCATCGGGATCGCCCTAATCGTCGCGACATGGGTGATCGTCTGAGCGACCGGTCTTACGTCGACCAGGCTCATGAGATCCAGTCGACCAACCAGACGATCCCCTGGATGAGCCGCCATCCCAGGTAGAGCACCACCAGCACGATCATCAATTTGAATGAAAAGGGCGTCTTGACCTCGCCCTGGCCTGAGTGGTCTGAATCGCTCATCTCTTAGACCGATTCCTCGCTACGAAGTGAATTGGGTTGCCGACGAAGTCATACTTGTCACGCAGACGATTCTCCAGGAACCGAAGATAGTCCTCACCGAGGTCTCCACCCGAGATGAAAATCACAAACGTCGGTGGGGACAACCCGGCTTGGACGACGTAGTGGATTTTCGGTCTCCGGCCTTTTCGCACCGGTGGCGGATGGGCCTGAGTCCACGCGCGTATGTCTCGATTGAGAGGGCCGGTGGGGATTCTCTTCACCCTGGTCTCGAAGACGGCTTCGATGGCAGCACCCAGTCGGCCAACCCGGGCGCCAGTCAATGCGGAAATCCTCAGGGCGGGCGCCCATGAGATGAAGCCAAACCGGTCGGGCAGCGATCCCTCGGTCAATTCACGTTGCTCTTCATCAAGGACGTCCCATTTGTTGAGGAGTATCAGAATCCCGGCACCGGCGGCAACGATCTCGCTGGCGATTCTCTGATCCTGATGGGTCACACCCTCTCCCGCATCGACTATGAGAAGAGCCACGTCGGCCTCTTCGAGAGCCTCTCGAGCACGGAGGACAGCGTAGAAATCGGCGTCCTCGGAGATCTGCGGCTTACGTCTGATCCCGGCAGTGTCCACGATGCGATAGGTCTCACCATCTATCTCAACATTGACGTCGATCGGGTCTCTCGTCGTTCCGGGAGTCTCGGAGACGATCACCCGTTCTTCCCCAAGGAGGTGGTTGAGGAGAGTGGATTTGCCGACGTTTGGCCGGCCAACGATCGCGATTCTCGGGAGCTGATCCTCCTCGTCGAACGCTCCGCTTTCGGGTAGCACGGCAACAACCTCGTCGAGAAGATCACCCACCCCTCTGCCGTGATATGCGCTGATGCCCTGGGGATCTCCGAGTCCGAGACCCCAGAAGCGGTCGATGTTCCACTCAGCGGTGGCATCATCGATCTTGTTTGCGGCGAGGACGATGGGGATATCGGCAGATCGAAGAATCGAAATCACGCCTGTGTCGTCATTGGTGATCTCAGTGGTGCCATCAACCACCAGAATCACGGCATCTGCACCGGACACTGCACCCTCGGCCTGCTCGCGAATCGACCGGTTGAGATCGCCTCCTGGTTTGACTTCCCAGCCGCCGGTGTCAACGAGGATGAATTCGCGGCCCGCCCAGTCTGCCTCGAACTCCCGACGGTCGCGGGTAACCCCCGAGAGCTCTTCCACAACCGCGGACCGCGACCCGATGATCCTATTGACGAGGGTGGACTTGCCAACGTTCGGCCTTCCCACCACTGCCACTACAGGCTTGACGCTCATTCAGGGTTCCTGATCACAACGTTCGACAGCCGAGCGCCATCAGGTGCTGATGAGGTCCAGTGCCTCGGTCGCTGTCCATTGGCGGTCTCTCTCGATCCAGGATTCGCTGCCCGGCCTCTGCGCAGTGACGCCGGCCTCGACGAGCTGTTGGAGCGTGGTCACGAATGCGCGGAGCTGTGGGGGAAGCGGAAAGTACTCCTCCTCCTCTGTGGCGCTCCACAGATCGAAACCATGAACCGGAGAAAGCCGATTGATCACTTGTTGAACCAGATGGTCTGGCGCTGACGCTCCTGCTGTGAGCCCAACGGTGGTCACATCGGTCAGCCATTCGTCCTCTATGTCGGCGGCGGAGTCGATCCGGTGAGCTGCCACGCCGTTCTCATGAGACACACGCACCAGAGCCTGGGTGTTTGACGAATTGTGTGATCCGACCACAAGAACCAGATCACACTCAGAGGCGAGCTGTTTCACTGCCTCCTGACGATTGGTTGTCGCGTAGCAAAGGTCAGACTTGCGTGCGGTCTTCAGTTCGGGAAACCGTTCCATGGCATCGTCCATGACCTTTTGCCATTCATGGAGTCCAAGCGTCGTTTGGGCGACCAGCGCCACCTTTTCCGGATCCTCCGGATCGAAGTTCCCCAGCCCCACTTCTGGCTCGACAAGACTGACGGCTTGCGGAGCCTCGGCAATCGTCCCCACCGCTTCGTCGTGGCCTGTATGACCGACATAGATGATGTCGAAACCCTTCTTCGACAGCTGCCGGACCTCATGATGCACCTTGGTCACCAGGGGGCAAACGGCGTCGATCACCACGGCTGCCCTGCCCCCGGCGGCTTCGACCACTTCCGGAGCTGAGCCATGTGCCGAAAGCATGATCGGGGCACCCTCAGGAACCTCGGCGATGTCGTTGACGAACACCACGCCGACACGTTCGAACGCACCAACAACCCACTCGTTGTGCACGATTTCGTGAAAGCAATAAACCGGGCCGTCGAAGATGCGGGTCATCCAGGTGAGGGCCTTGATAGCCATCTCAACTCCGGCGCAGAAGCCTCGAGGCTCTGCCAAAAGGACACGTTCAACGGTCATGAGGCTCAATGGTAGAAGCGCCCCGGAAAATCAGGACTTCGCGGAGATGAGCGAAAGGACTCGTTCGACGACCTGGTCGAACGTCAGGTCCGATGTGTCGACCGTCACCGCCCCATCTGGAGTGGTCAACGGCGAAGCATCACGGGAGGCGTCGAGATGATCTCGTCTGGCGAGGTCCTCGATTATCCGGTCGGGATCCTCCCCAACCTGGGTGGCACGTCTTATTGCCCTGACCTCGGGACGAGCATCCAGGTAGATCTTCAGCGTGGCAGAGGGGAAGACCACCGAGCCTATGTCGCGTCCCTCCACGACCGCTCGCCCACCTTGTTCGGCGACCCAGGCCCGTTGATGGCTGACCAGGATCCGACGAACTTCTGGATGCGAGGCGACCTGAGAAACGGCATTGGTCACGCACTCTCCCCTGATCTCGGTAGAGACATCCTCACCGTCGAGAAACATGAGCCCGTTGTCCTGATCCATCGACATTCCACTGACCATGTCCACCACCGCATCCGAATCTGCCAGGTCGATGCCCTCTCTGAGAGCTGCCAGGGTCGCAGCACGGTAGAAAGCCCCGGTGTCGAGATGGGGCAAGCCGGCCCTGGTTGCCACTGCCTTCGACACCGTGCTTTTCCCCGTCCCACTGGGGCCATCGACGGTGACGATCATCTCCTTCACGGTCGTCGAGATTAGGGCAACGAGGAATGCTTCAGATTCTTTTGGTTTTTGGGCATAATCCTATTGACTTTCCTTCTGATCGAACGTATGTTCGATGATATGGGTTGGTCTCGAGCCACTGCGGATGAGATCGACCGGGGTTTCGATCAGTTTGGCGGACTGCATGCTGCTTCTGCCGCCGAACTTTGTGTGCTGATTCAGGCTGCCGACATCGCCCAAACCTGGATGAGCGATGGGGCTCGGAGTTTGGTCGATTGGGTGGCAGCAAGACTTCGGGTCCGTCCTGTAACCGCCGGTCAACTGGTATCGGTAGCCCGGAGACTGTCGGATCTGCCTGTTCTGTCTGCCCGGTTTGCTTGCGGTGACCTTTCTTTGGACCAGGTCGACGCTGTTTCCCGGATGGCTACCGCTGGCACCGAAGCCGGGCTGATAGAAGAGGCTCTCGGGTTGTCCAATGCTCTGTTGGACCGGAAAGCCCGGAGAGCGAACCCTCCTACC
>JAUXMQ010000252.1 GCA_030623125.1 Acidimicrobiia bacterium | reverse complement strand
CAGGTGTCCGACGAGGTGGAGAGACTCGACGGATACGACGACCTCCTCGTCACACGCCGAACGTGTTTCTGCCGGTTCCCCGGCCGACACTCCGTTACGTTTCTCGGCTTTGTCCAGCAAAATCGATGGCCTCGTCGTCGCTGACCCGGGCAAGTCTGCGTAGGACTTGCCGACGGCCCACATTGGCTCCGCTTCGTACAGCCAGATTACGTCATCTGCATCCCGCCGGAGTTCTCTGAACATGGCCGGTGGCGCGGTGGTAAATACCAGGACGACTATCCAGGCACTCTGAACTCGTGTCCGTCTGTCATGATTGATCAGCCAGCAGAAAGGATGCTCCAGTGGCAGAGCTCGAGGGAAGAGTCGCCATCGTTACCGGGTCGTCGAGCGGGATCGGCGAGGCGGTCGCCCGTCGTCTCAGCGCTGCGGGCGCTCAGGTGGTCGTCAACTCGGCAACCTCAGTCGCGGCCGGTGAAGATATCTCCCAGTCGCTCCCAGGTGAATCGATCTACGTTCAGGCCGATATCAGTGATCAGGACCAGGGACGGGCGCTGGTCGATGCCACGCTCGACCGCTTTGGCCAACTCGACGTCCTTGTCAACAACGCCGGGTGGACCACTCAGGTCGCCCATGAGGATCTGGATGCTCTTACCGACGAGATCTTCCGGCGGACCTTCGAGGTCAATGTTTTTGGGACCTGGTGGCTGACCAAGTCCGCCATGCCCCACCTCAGAAAGTCTCCCGACGGCAACGTTGTGATGGTCACCTCGATCGCGGGTGTCCGCCCAATCGGCAGTTCGATTGCCTACTCCATGAGCAAGGCGGCTCTCAACCAGTTGACCGTGTTGCTGGCGAAATCGTGTGGTCCGGTGCGGGTCAACGCAGTGGCTCCCGGACTCGTGGCCACCCCTTGGACGTCAGATTGGGAAGGAATGCACAAACACGTGTCGGACACAGCTCCGCTCGGTCGGTCGGCAACACCAGACGACATCGCGCACTCCGTGATCGCCCTGGCCACCAACGCCTACACAACCGGGGAGGTGATGGTTGTCGACGGAGGGCTGAGCCAGGTCATCTGAACAACTCTTGGACCAACCGGAGGGTTCGATCCGACCGCTTGCTGAATCTTTCTAAGCTGTGATCGGTGTCAGATGAGAGAGTGATGACCCAAGATCAACGAGATACTTCCACGCTTCCAGAAGGCGCAGACGAATATGTCAGTTATGACACGCCGGCGGGGGCTGAGCACTACAACGATGACGGCCGTCTCCAGAAGGGTTTCTACGAGAGCGAACTGGCCCGACTCCAGGAAGAACTGGTCAAACTCCAGTACTGGGTGGTTCAGGAGGGTCTTCGAGTCGCGATCATCTTCGAAGGACGTGGCACAGCCGGCAAAGGTGGTGTGATCAAGAGGATCACCGAGCGCACCAGCGCAAGAATCGTGCGTGTGGCTGCCCTTCCCAAACCGACGGAACGCGAGTTGACCCAGTGGTATTTTCAGCGTTATGTAAGCCATCTACCGGCAGCAGGCGAGATCGTTCTCTTCGACCGCAGTTGGTACAACCGGTCCAACGTCGAGTGGGTGATGGGTTTCTGCACAGATGACGAGCATGAGGAGTTCTTGCGATCCTGTCCAGAGTTCGAGCGGATGCTGGTCCGTTCGGGGATAACCGTGCTCAAGTACTGGTTCTCGGTAGGTTATGACGAGCAACGCAAACGGTTCGAATCACGGAATCGGGAGCCCCTCAAGCGTTGGAAGCTCTCCGACATGGATTTGGAGGAGCATCGCCAATACGTGCGCTATTCGATGGCCAAGGACACCACCTTCCAGTTCACGGACATCAAACAGGCACCCTGGTACGTGGTTCCATCTGATTACAAGAGACGGGCACGGCTCAACTGCATAAGCCACATCCTTACCCAGATCGACTATGCCGACGTCACACCCGATCCGGTCGAGATACCGGTCATGGAAAACCTCCCCTACATGAGACCACCCTTCCAGGAGCAAACCTTCGTCGACCAGATCTATTGAGGCCGAGCGTGAAGAGGGTCAGAAGACTCCTAGAGAGACGGTCGGGTTCATCTATCTGATCAGGAACCCGGGATTGAGCGCGTCGTCCGGATCGATCCACAATTCGCTCCTGGCCACGATGTGGGCGGTGCCTGAGATTTCCGGTATCACGGCCTGGTAGTCCCCGGCGGTGGTCATGTCGACGATCCGGCCGGTGAACTCGCTACCGACGACGCTCTCAACAGTGATCCCCTCATCGAGGTCGATCTCGCCCCGGGCGTGAAGGATCGCCAGTCGACCACTGACGCCGGTGCCGGTCGGAGAACGATCGACCTCGCCGTCTGCAAACACACAGACGTGTCGGCTGTGGTTGGCCGGGTCGATCGGTTCTCCCGTGAAGATCACTCCATAGAGGAAACCGAGTTCGGCATCGTTGGGATGCTCGATCGACTGGTTTGCGCTGATGGCCTTCTTGATCGCCCGACCGGATGCAACGAGTTCCGCGGCATCGGAGAGGTCGACACCGATGGAGTCTGCGTCGACGTAGGCGTAGACAGCTCCCCCAAACGCCAGGTCGTAGGTTATGTCGCCGATTCCTTCGACTGTGATCGTTGAGGTGAGTTCGGTGACGAAAGAGGGTACGTTCCGGAACCGAACCGAGGTCACTTGTCCATTCTCGATACTCGGCATGGCAGTCACCTGGCCGGCGGGCGTGTCGATT
>JAUXMQ010000142.1 GCA_030623125.1 Acidimicrobiia bacterium | reverse complement strand
CCACCGCTGCCCCACCCCAGAACACCCACGACCTGTTTCCTGTCATGAAGCTCTCGGGAGCGAACGCCACGCCGAAACCCTGCAGAATCCAGACCAGCCCGGCGATGATGAGGATGATCCCGAAGGCGAGTCGCAGCATTCTCAGAGCCTATCTTGACATTTCGGGATGTTCTGGCGACCATTCCGGTCCACATGCAGACGCGCCGCCTTACCGTGCACTCCGGCGATAGCCCCGGTCGCTTCCCCGGGTTCGTCTATTTCGGCGCCTAGCGCCCCCTACTCCACCTCCGCTGCTCCCTTTCCTGTTCCCTTCCTACCTTGTTCGAGGCACCCATGACTGATTCCCAGAACCAACCCGACATAAACCGATTGAGAAACGACATCGACCACGTCGACAGCGAGATTGTCAAGCTTCTCGCCGAGCGAAAAGGGCTCAGCCTTCGAATAGCCCATGAGAAGGGTCGTGTTGATCGACCATTCCGGGATCAGAACCGCGAAGAGGATCTGATCGCGAAAAGAGTCATGTCAGGTCAGGATCACGACCTCGACGCGGGTCTGATAATCCAGGTCTGGCGGGCAATCGTCAATGACTCGGTACGTGTCCAACAGGAGGCTCTCGGGCGTAGCGGCACCGAGACGACGGGGGTCACCGTGGCGATTCAGGGTATCGAGGGGTCATACAGCTACCTGGCGAGTCAGCTGTACTTCGGTGCGAAGGGCAGCGAAGTGTCGATTGTCACGTCACCCACCTTTTCCGAGGCAATCGAGACCGTGCGCACCGGGAGAGCTGACGCGACGGTGTTACCTATCGAAAACACGACTTCGGGAGCGATCACAGAGGTGTATGACCTTCTTCTCGATAGTGGGCTCCACCTGACTGGTGATATCAAGTTCAAGATCCGCCACTGTCTGCTCGGCCTGGAGGGCGCCTCGATTGCCAACATGCGCAAGATCTATTGCCATCCGCAGGCAGTCGCCCAGTGTTCGGAGTTTCTGGCGACTCTCGAAGACTGCGAGATCGTTCACTTCAGTGATACCGCTTTGTCCGGAAAGCGGATCAAGGATCTCAATGACCCCTCGGTTGGCGCAATCGCATCTGAAGAGGCAGCTCGCCTTTTTGATCTACGAGTGATCACATCTGCGATCGCCAATCGAGATGAGAACTACACCCGTTTCGTGGTGGCGGCAACCGAACCGATTGAGATCCCCGAGGGGGTACCAGCCAAGACATCGATCGTCATGGCCGTCGGCAACCACCCTGGCGCTCTCATGGACGCTCTTGCCATATTCAGTGACGGAGACATAAACCTGGTCAAGCTGGAGTCGCGTCCCATCCCAAACAACCCCCGGGAGGAACTGTTCTATGTCGACTTCGAGGGGAAGGTTGGCGAGAGTTCGGTTGACATGGTTCTCGGCACCCTGGTCAGAGAGGCGAGGTTCTTGAAAGTGCTCGGCAGCTACCCCTCACGTGACCTGCGGCCGAAGCCCAAGCCTCGGAAAACGGAGTCGAAGCTCTCCAAAGTAAGAGAGGCTCTCGTGGAGCCATCCCCGACCACCGATGACGCAAAGGGTTACCGGTTGGGGAGTCGAGGTCACAAGTCGACCAGCACCGTCGTCGAGGTTGCTGGGGCAAGGTTCGGGGGTGACGATTTGGTGATGATTGCCGGGCCATGTGCGGTCGAGTCATGGGACCAGATCGTGGCAACGGCGAGGGCGGTGCGTGATGCCGGTGGCTCCGTTCTACGGGGTGGGTGCTTCAAGCCGAGGACGTCTCCATATTCGTTCCAGGGACTCGGTCTCGAAGGACTCGACATGCTTGCCGAAGCGGGAAAGATCTTTGGCCTGCCAGTGGTAACCGAGGTTCTCTCGCCCGGAGATGTCGATGATGTGGCCAAGAAGGCGGACATCCTCCAGATCGGCACCAGGAACATGCAGAACTTCTCGCTTCTGGCGGCGGTGGGGAGGACCCATCGACCCGTGCTGCTCAAGCGGGGGATGAGCTCATCGTTGGACGAGTTGCTTCAGGCGGCCGAGTACATCCTCGCGGAAGGGAATCAACAGGTGATCCTTTGTGAGCGCGGGATCAGAACGTTCGAGAACTCGACCAGAAACACTCTTGACCTGAGCGCGGTCCCGGTGTTGAAGAGCCGGACCCACCTGCCGGTGGTCGTCGATCCTTCACACGCAGCAGGAAAACGCGAGCTCGTGCCACCGCTGGCTTTGGCAGCGGAGGCGATCGGTGCTCACGGAATAATGGTCGAGATCCACCCCGACCCCGACACCGCTCTCAGCGATGGACCCCAATCCCTGCATCTCGATCAGTTCGAGGAGCTCATGGTTGCCTTGGGGATACCTCCAGCGGGGAGGGTGTCTGGCGCCTAACCAGAGCCGCGATCGGGTAATCGGAGGACACACCACTAACTTGCTGGCGCATGAGCGAGCGGCTTGACACCTGGATGGATGCGTATGTCCTGGCTTGGAGTACCAACGAGTCAGAGAACATTGCTGCCCTCTTCACTGATGACGCTGTCTATGACCCTCAGACGGCGGAAGGTGAGTGGGACGGGATCTCTGAGATCGTTGCCCGCTGGCAGGAGATAGACGACAACGAGGACAACTGGGACTTCGAGTGGCAGCCACTCGTCGATTCGGAGGAAGTTGCTGTGATCACCGGACGGACTCGCTATCTCGACCCCCCGACCAGTTATCGAAACCTCTTCGTCATCAGGTTTGCGGACGACGGCCGCTGTTACGACTTCACCGAGTGGTACATCGAAGAGGAAGACTCGTGAGCGAGGTCATCAAGACGGCCTATGTCCTTGGCGGAGGCGGACGCTGGGGCGCCGTCGAGGTCGGCATGCTCCGAGCTCTGAACGAAGCGGGCATCGAACCGGACATCATCCTTGGCACCTCGATTGGCGCCTTCAACGGTTCGGTGATCGCCGCTGAGCCCGGCCCTGTCGGAGTTCAGAGGCTCGCAGGTCTCTGGGACGAGCTGACCGGCGCCGACCTCTTCCAAGCCAGCGTGCTCAGCAGAATCCGGAACGTGGCCACACTTCAGCCGGCGATCCACCGGTCTGCGGAGTTGCATCTCGTTCTCGAGCACGTCCACGGTGCCGACAAGAACATCGAAGACCTCCAGATTCCCTTTCAGTGTGTCGCCTCTTCGATCGAGAGAGCCGCCGAGCATTGGTTCGTCAAGGGGCCGTTGATCCCGGCTCTCCTCGCCTCTTCGGCTGTCCCTGTGCTCTTCCCCCCGATCGAGATCGAACAGGAGCACTTCTATGACGGCGGACTGGTCAACTCGGTGCCCCTGGGGCGAGCCGTGGAGCTGGGCGCCTCCGTCATCTACGTGCTTCAGGTCGGTCGTCTCGAAGCACCATTGCGGCCACCCGAAAGACTGCATGAGGCCGCCTTGATCTCTTTCGAGATCGCCAGACGCCACAGATATGCCACTGCCTTGGAGACTCTTCCCACAAATATAGACGTGCACGTCCTGCCGTCGGGAAACCCGGTCGAGTTCGATGATCGTCGTCAACTGCGTTGGAGGGACACCGGAGACACATTGGAGCTGGTTGATGGCGCATACACCGCAAGCAGTGCCTATCTGAGGGAGAATGAGCTGTGGTGAGGCCTCCCTCCCGTTGGATTCGGCGTCTGCTGATCGATCCGATCTTTGTGATCGGCATCGGGGTTGTGGTGCTCGCGCTTCCGTTGGTGTTGGTTGTGGTTGCCTTCCTATCACGATATGTGCCCGGTAAATGGCGACCGCTTCGCATCATCTGGTTTCTCTTCCTCTATCTGGTCGTAGATGTAGTCGCGGTGGTCGGGCTGTTCCTGCTTTGGATCGCCTCGGGGTTCGGGTGGAAGATCCGATCGCCCGGCTTCCAGAAGGCTCACTATCGGCTGTTTGGCTGGATGCTTCGCCGGGTCGTTGCTTCAGCGAAGTTCACCTTCAAAGTCGTGACGGTCGCCGAGGGTGATCCACCGTTGGGCGTTGGTCAGGAGCGAAGGCCGATCCTGGTCCTGTCGCGACACGCAGGTCCCGGAGACTCCATGCTGTTGATGGATGGCATCTACAACCGGTTCGGTCGCAAGCCGCGTATCGTCCTCAAGGAGTTCCTCCAGTGGGATCCGGCGATCGACATAATGCTGAATCGTCTTCCTTCCACTTTCATCCCTGCTACCGGCAAGGCGGGCAATCCGGTTATCGAGGCCATCGAGGAGATGACCGCATCCATGGATCCTAATTGTGCGTTTGTGATTTTTCCCGAGGGCGGCAACTACACGCTCAAACGCCACATGCGAGCCATTCAGAAACTGAAGGAGATCGGCCGTCCCGACCTGGCGGAGCGCGCCGAGAGCCTCAAGAACACACTCCCTCCCAAACCAAAGGGAGTGATGACGGCCCTG
>JAUXMQ010000054.1 GCA_030623125.1 Acidimicrobiia bacterium | reverse complement strand
TGGTGCCCGCAGCTCTTATCTGGGGTGATCCAACCGTGCGCGCCAGCTGAGCAAGGGCTCGACGTGAGTCTCTTTCGAGCCGGGCCCACGTGACTCCAGCGCCTATACGGTCGGCGCCGATACCTTGGATCTCCTCGACGTGACGAAGGCCAATCACGGAGACGGGTCGATAGTGGGCCAGATTTACCCCCACCATGAGATCGGTGCCGCCTGCCAGAAAAACTGCATCCGGTGCCGCAGCCTTTGCGGCGAGGGCTTCGTCGAGATCTCGAGGGGAGGCAAAGTCCATCGGGAGAAACTTATCCCAGCAATTCCGCGGCTGCTCGGTTGTGCCGCTCGATGAGCCCGGAGAGGTCCACACCGGTCAGATTCCCGTCCTTGACGACCGCCCGGCCTTGCACGTAGTTGTGATCCACGTTCGTAGGCGCCGCAAACAAGAGAGCCGCGAGGGGGTCATGAAGGGCACCGGCGTACTCGATGCGATCCATCGACACGGCAACGAAGTCGGCGCACTTTCCGGGCTCGAGCGAACCGACGTCATCCCTGCCAAGCACGGCGGCGCCACCGCGGGTGGCGATCCGCAGCGCTTCTCGAGCCGTGAGCAGCTCACCACCCCCCAGGGAGGGAGCCGACGCCAGTCGCGCCAGCAACATCGTCTGACGTGTCTCGCCCAGCAGGTGGTTCCCATCGTTGCTCGCCGACCCGTCGACACCAATGCCCAAACGAACTCCAGCACTCAAGTACTTCCGCACTGGAGCGATACCCGATGCAAGACGCATGTTCGAGGATGGGCAATGGGCGACACCGGTGCCGCTCCTGGCCATGCGGCCGATCTCGGCGTCATTGATATAGATCCCGTGAGCGAACCAAACGTCATCACCGGCCCACCCGAGATCTTCCATCATCTCCACCGGTCGCATCCCGAAAGAATCAAGACAGAACTGCTCCTCGTCGAGCGTCTCCGCAACATGGGTGTGGAGATGCACTCCATGATTCCGGGCCTGATCGGCTGCTTCGCGCATGAGGTCGGGGGTGACAGAGAATGGCGAGCAAGGAGACGAAACCACACGAAACATGGCTCCGGGGTCGGGGTTGTGAAACTCATTGATCACCCTCTCGGTGTCCTGGAGGATCGAGTCCTCGTCTTCACAAACGGAATCGGGTGGCAAACCACCATTCGACTCACCCAGGCTCATCGAGCCGCGTGACCCATGGAAGCGAACCCCGATCGTCCCGGCGGCCTCGAACTGATCGTCGAGCCTGGAACCGTTTGGAAACAGATACTGGTGATCAGATGACGTGGTACACCCGCTCAGTGCGAGTTCAGCGAGAGCCACCTGGGTGGAGAGCCGCACATGCTCCGGATTCATCTTCGCCCAGATGGGATAGAGCGTCCGCAGCCAATCGAAAAGCCCGACGTCCTGGGCATCGGGGACCGCCCGGGTCAGCGTCTGATAGAAGTGATGGTGGGTGTTGATCAGTCCCGGGATGACAACATGGCCCGAGAAGTCAAGCACTTCATCGGCGGTCTCCGGAAGATCACGGCTCTGACCGACCTGTTCGATGAAACCATCGACGGCATACAGGCCGCCATTCTCGATTTCCGTCCCATCGTCATCCATTGTCGCCAGAACCAGAGCGTTTTTGACCAGAATTGAAGCCACGCCGGCATCCTACGTGGCGCATAGCTCAGGTTTCCCCGGCGAGTAGGATTCCGCCTGAGGCTGGATCCAGCCTCTGCATCCACCATGACCATCCGTGAGTACCACCGGCCTGCGACGCTTGAAGAGGCTCTCGCCCTTCTGGGCCGCACAGAGGTCAAAAGCGCCCCGTTGGGAGGCGGAACCGCTCTCAACGGTCTTCCAGAGGATGAGCCTGAGGCGGTGGTGGATCTTCAATCGCTGGGGCTCGACTCCACTTCCAAGGAGGAAAACACGCTGACCATCGGTGCCATGACCACCCTCAACGGGCTCACAGAGGACGACTCGGTGCCACCCATGCTTCGGGAGCTCTCTCATCGCGAAGCTCCCAACACGATCCGCAATGCGGCGACAATCGGCGGAACGATCGGAGTGGTTAGCCCGGAGAGCGGTCTACTCGCCGGGCTCTTGGCCTACAACGCGCGGGTCACCGTCGTCAACCAGACGGGCTCCAACGAGGTTTCACTCGGGAATTTGTTTGCAGACTCGTCTCACCTGGACAGTGGCATCATCACCTCGGTATCGGTTCCGACGGGTGGGGCCGGAGCCTACGAACACACCGCTCGCACTCCTGCCGACATCCCCATAGTGCTTATCGCCGGACATGCCGTCGGCTCCGGATCGATCCAACTTGCCGCCACTGGTGTCGGTGAGACACCGATCATCATTGACCCACGGCAGATCGGCGCGCTCGAGCCTCAACCGGACTTCCGAGGCTCGGCCGACTATCGGCGACATCTGGCCGACGTTCTCAGTCAACGGGTCCTGAGCCGTTTGGAACTTGAAGGCAACCCTTGATCGTCAACATCACCGTCAACGGAGAGCCTCATGAGTTTGAATGCGCTCCCCACGAATCGTTACGCACGGTCCTGAGACGTGAGGGCTATTTCAGCGTGCGGTTCGGGTCGGAGACGGGTGAGACAGGCGCGGCCGCGGTTCTCGTTGATGGGCAACTCATCTCCGCCGACGTGATGCTCGCCGCCCAAGCGGATGGCCACGAGATCGAGACAGTCGAAGGTCTCGCCTCACCTCTGAGTCTCCATCCAATACAAGAGGCCTTCATCGCCACGGGCGCGATCCAGTCCGGGTACGCGACACCGGCGACGATCCTCGCCGCAAAGCAGCTCCTGGAAACCAATCCAGATCCCAGCGAAGAGGACATTCGAGACGCCCTCTCCGGCATCCTCGATCGCGAGACGGGGTATCTGCGACCGGTTCTGGCGGTGCAACGTGCCGCCATCTTGCTGAAGGGTCAGAGAGTCGAAGAGATAGCCAAGGCGTTGATCAAGCCCCTCACCTACGACATCGATATCGACGATCTCACAGAACCCGATCTTCTTGATCCGGTGCTTCCCAAAGTAGTTCCCCACCCTGAGGTGCCCGAGACAGCCGTCGTGGGCAAGCCTGAGCTGAAGGTCGACGCAGTGAAACTCGCCAAGGGCAACCCTGCCTTCGTGGACGACATCGAGATGCGGGGAATGCTCCACGCCAAGGTGTTGTACAGCCCGCACGCCCACGCATGGATCGTTGCCATCGACGACAGCAAAGCCCGTGCACTGCCCGGGGTCAGGGCCGTCTTGCATCATGGGAACGTCGCCAGAGTGCGTTATGCGTCCGGGGGCCAGAGCTACCCGAATCCACTCCCCTACGACCAGGTGAGCTTTGACAACAAGGTGCGCTACGTCGGTGATCGTGTGGCCGCTGTCGCCGCGGACACAGTGGAGATCGCCGAGGAGGCGGTCAAGCTCATCGAGGTGAGCTATGACGTGCTACCGGCGGTGTTCGATGAGAACGATGCCATCCTCGATGGCGCACCCGTCATCCATGACGAAGAGGACATGGAGGGAGCGCACGATGCCTCGCGCAACATCGTCCATCACCTATCCGCTGACGTCGGAGATGTCGACGAAGGCTTCGAGCATGCTGATCGTGTGTTCGAACGCACATTCCGGGTGCATCAGGTCCAGCAGACTCCGATTGAGCCACACATCGCCATCGCGTACTGGGACAGCGATGAGCGGCTGGTGATCCGCACATCCACACAAGTCCCGTTCCACGTCAGACGGATGGTGGCGCCGCTTCTGGATCTCGACGTCAAGCGGATCCGAATCGTCAAACCCCGCATCGGTGGTGGATTCGGGGTGAAACAGGAGATGCTGATAGAGGACATCGTGGGACATCTCACCAAATCGACAGGGAAGCCCGTTCGCTACGAGCTCACTCGAGAAGAGGAGTTCGTTTCGAGTCGCACCCGCCATCCACAGACGATCACGTACCGGACAGGAGTCGACGAGTCCGGGCGTCTTGTCGCACAAGAGATGAAAGTTCTGGCCAACACGGGTCCCTATGGCACCCACGGGCTCACCGTGCAAATGGTCAGTGGTTTGCGGGGCCTCAGCTCGTACAAGGCAAGACACAAGCGGTTCCGCTGCGATGTCGTCTACACCAACATCCCTGTTCCTGGTGCCTATCGAGGATACGGAGCGCCTCAGGCGCTGTTTGCGCTCGAATCACACATGGAGGACATCGCCGCGGCATTGGAAATGGACCCTCTCGAGTTCCGCCGGATGAACTGGACCACGACAGGCGACCCCATGGATGTGGCACCCGAACTCGGCGAAGGCGACACCGAGGGAGCCTTCGTCCCCGTCGTCACGTCGAGCGGCATTGAAGAGTGTGTCGCCCAGGGCAAGCGAGCGATCTCCTGGCAACGCCGCGTCGACCCCGAATGGGTGAACCCAAGAGATCGCCCACATATCCGTCGCGGCATCGGATTTGCGCTCTGCATGCACGGGAGTGCCATACCCGGTCTCGACATGGGAGCGGCCAGCATCAAGATCAACGACGACGGCTCTTTCAACCTGCTCTTCGGCGCGACCGATCTCGGCACTGGCGCCGACACCATCCTCGGGCAAATCGCCGCTGAGGTCCTTGGCGTGCCTCTCGAGGACATCCTGGTCTATGCCGCCGATACGGACATGACCCCTTTTGACACAGGCGCCTACGCCTCGAGCACAACGTACATTTCGGGCATGGCCGTGAAACGGGCAGCCGAAGAGGCTGCCAGAATGGTTGTGGACCGCGCAGCGCTGATGCTCGACGAACGGCCCGACGCAATCGAGCTACACGACCGCCAAGCATGGTCGACCGATGGCCGATCGGTGAGTCTCGCTGACATCGCTCTCTCTTCGCTCCATCAACAGCAGCAACGCCAGATCATGGGCACGGCGTCCTATGTGTCACCGGAGTCACCACCGCCATACGCCGCTCAGTTTGCCGAGGTGGAAGTCGACATGGACACAGGCCAGGTCGAAGTCAAGGCCCTGGTCATGGCCGTCGACTGCGGCGTTCCCATCAACCCGATGACGGCTTCCGGCCAGGTCGAGGGAGGAATGGTCCAGGCCCTCGGTTACGCCCATTGTGAGGAGATGGCCTACGACGAGACCGGCCGAATGATCAACTCGAAGTTCGGGCCCTACTGGATCTATCGAGCCGACGAGATGCCCCGAATCGACACCTATCTGGTTGAGACAATGGAGAAGAGCGGACCATTCGGCGCCAAGGCGATCGCCGAGATCCCCAAGGACGGCGTCGCCCCGGCAATCCGCAACGCAATAGTCAACGCCACCGGTACTCGCATAGACGCAATCCCCTTCACGCCGGAGCGGGTGTGGAACGCGCTTCAAGCGTGAAGACCCACGACTCTCATTCACTGGTGAACGAACTGGCAGAGGCCGTCGCCGGCTCAAAGCCTGTGGCCCTGGCAACTGTCATCGCGACCAAACGATCTGTGCCGAGGCGTGCCGGCGCCAAGATGCTCATCTACGGCGACGGCGCTCTCAGCGGCACGGTGGGGGGCGGAACCATGGAGTCGCGGGTCATCGAGGCTGCGCAGGAGTCGATGCGTAGCGGAAACACACAAATGCTCACCTACTCATTGCTCGAACCCAGCCGTGGGGACCCCGGTGTCTGCGGAGGTGAAGTTCAGATCTATTTGGAGCCCTACATGCCACCACACACCATCTTTGTCGTAGGGGCCGGTCATGTCGGCCGCGCCGTTGTCGATCTGGCCCACTGGCTCGGTTATCGCACGGTGATCACCGATGATCGAGAGGACATGCTGAGCGAAGACCATCTGCCGGATGCCGATGTCCTTCTTCGCGGCTCGATGGTGGAGGCTCTGGCAAAGGAAAAGGTGACCGAAAACACATCGGTGATCCTCGTGTCGCGGTCCACCGACATCGACGCCGACTCCATCCCGCTCCTTCTCGAGACTCCGGCCGCATACATCGGCGTGATGGGAAGCAGGCGACGGTGGATGGCAGTGAGAGACGAGCTCATCGCCAATGGAATCAATGAGATGGAACTCGAGAGAATCCATCAACCCATCGGAATCGAACTCGGCGCGGAAACCCTCGAAGAGATAGCGGTTTCGATTCTCGCCCAGGTGATCCAGGTGAACAGAGCCACGACTTCCGGCGAGGACCACCAGGCCTGATGCTCTTCGAGGATCAGCTGACCGTCATCCGAGGCGGCGGGGATCTGGCCTCGGGAGTGGTCTATCAGCTTCATCGAGCAGGGTTCCCGGTGATCGTTCTCGAACTCGATCATCCCCTGGCGATAAGACGCAAAGTGGCTTTTGCCTCAGCAGTCAGGGAAGGGGGCGTCGAGGTCGAGGGGATCCAGGGCGTCCGGGTGGCAACTCCGTCCGAGGCAGTCGAGCTGGCCCACCTGACGGTGGTTCCAATACTCGTCAGCCCGACTCTTCCCGATTTCACCGAGCCCGAGGCGATCATCGTCGACGCTCGGCTCGCCAAGCGAAATCTCGACACGACAATCGACCAGGCCCCTCTGGTGATCGCTCTTGGCCCCGGTTTCGTTGCCGGTATCGACTGTCACGCCGTGGTGGAAACGAAGCGAGGGCACCGACTGGGCCGGGTCATATGGGATGGGCCCGCCGAACCCGATTCGGGGGTTCCTGGTCGCGTCGGCGGCGCTTCATCCGAGCGCATCGTGCGTGCTCCGGGTGGCGGTGAAGTCCGGTGGGACGTGTCCATTGGCGGCCGGATAACCAAAGGTGAGCGACTCGGTTCGGTAGGCAACGAAACCGTTGTGGCCACCACCGACGGAGTTGTGCGTGGACTGATCTCGCCCGGTTTCATTGCCTCGGTCGGGCTAAAGATCTGCGATATCGATCCACGTGGTGACCGAAACGCTTGTTTTGAGATATCGGACAAGGCACGACTCGTCGGCGCGGGTGTCCTCGAAGCAGTTCTCTCCACGCTGAACGAGCAGGGCGCGTGACAGAAGGCCTTTCCGAGACACTGGGGCTCGGGCCACGTGAAATGGTTTCCTTCGTCGGCGCCGGTGGGAAATCCACGCTGCTGCTCAGACTTGGCCGCGAACTCGCCCAGGACCATCGGGTCGTACTGACCACCACCACAAGAATGGGCGCCGACCAGATCCCATCCTCA